>JAEUAC010000300.1 GCA_019695455.1 Methylorubrum extorquens
GAGCCCGACCGGCCGACGATCACGGTCACGCCGCCTCGCGCGACGTCGAAGCTCACGCCGTCGAGGACGACGTTCGGCCCGAAGCTCTTGCGCACGTCGACGAGCGAGACGACCGGTTCGGCCGAGGAGGCGGGCTGCATGGTGGAAATCGGGCTCATGCGGGGGCGAGCGTCTGGCCGCGCGGCTGGCCGGCCCGCCGCTCCAGCCGGCGGGACAGGCGGGAGACCGGGTAGCAGAGCGCGAAATAGAGGACGGCCACGATCGCGTAGATCAGGAAGGGCTCGAACAGCGAGTTGTTGATGATCTGGCCGGATCGCGCCAGCTCCACGAAGCCGACGACGGAGGCGAGCGAGGTGTTCTTGATGATCTGCACGACGAAGCCGACGGTCGGCGGGGTCGCGATGCGGATCGCCTGGGGCAGGACCACGCGCAGCATGCGCTGGCCGCGGCTCAGCGCGAGCCCTTCGGCGGCCTCCCATTGCGGCGTCGGCACGGACAGGATGGAGCCGCGCCAGATCTCGCCGAGATAGGCCGCGACGTAGATCGTCAGCGACACCGACGCGGCCGCCAGCGGCGTGATCCGGATCCCGATCGCCGGCAGGCCGAAGAAGGTCAGGAACATGATGACGAGGAGGGGCGTCCCCTGGATCAGGCCGACGTAGCCGGCGGCCGCGATCCGCACGACGCGGCTCGGCGCGATCCGGGCGAGGGCGACGACGAAGCCGACGATCCCGCCCCCGACGAGCGCGATCACGGACAGGACGATCGTCCAGAGCGCGCCCTGGAGCAGGAACACGAGGTGGTTCGCGTTGAGGGAGCCGCCCATGCGTCGGCCTCAGAGCGGCGTCCCGAGCCGGCGACGGCGCGGGAACAGGAGGAATCCGAGCCCGAAGAAGCCGGCCCGCATGACGAGCGACAGCAGGACGTAGAGCACCGCGACCGTGATGTAGGTCTCGAACGCCCGGTACGTGTCGGACTGGATGTAGTTCGCCACCGCCGTCAGCTCCTCGGCCGAGATCTGCGACGTGACGGAGGAGGCGAGCATGAGAAGCACGAACTGGCTCGTCAGCGCCGGATAGACGCGCTCCAGCGCCGGCAGCAGGATCACGTGCCGGTAGATCTGGGCCTTCGAGAGCGCGAGGCCCTCGCCCGCCTCGATCTGGCTGCGGTGGATGGACTCGAAGCCCGCCCGGACGATCTCGGTCGTGTAGGCGCCGACGTTGATCGTGAGGGCGAGCCCGGCCACGAACACGGCCGACAGCTTCAGGCCGAGGGTCGCGAGCCCGAAATAGACGAGGAAGATCTGCACCAGGAGCGGCGTGTTGCGGATCGCCTCGACGTAGACGCCCGCGATCCGCGTCGCGACCGGGTTCCCGCTGCGCCGCGCGACCGCGCCCAGGATGCCGACGATCCCGCCGCAGACGGTCGCGACCGCCGCGAGCTGCAGCGTCAGGACCGCGCCGTCCAGCAGGCTGGGCCAGCGCTCCCAGATGGCGGGGAAGTCGAGTGTGATCATGGGTCGGGCGGCCGCCGCTCAGCCGCGCTGGTTGGTCATGCGGTCGTAGACCCGGAACAGCGCCTGGTTGCCGTTCGCCCCTTCGCCGTGGGCCCGCGCGTCGACGTACTGGCTCGTGACGAGCGCCGTGCCGGGCAGGGGCACGGAGAGCGCGGTCGCGTGCTCCTGGACGAGGCGGAGGTCCTTCAGCATGAGGTCGATGCGGAAGCCGGCCGTGTCGTCGCCCTCGATCATGGCCGGCCCGAGCTTCTCCAGCATCCAGGAGGCGGCGGAGCCGCCGAGCAGCACCTCGCGCAGCTGCGGCAGGTCCACGCCCGACGCGCGCCCGAGCGCGAGGGCCTCGCAGACGGCCTGGATGTTGATGCCGCAGACGAGCTGGTTGCAGAGCTTCACGGTCTGGCCCGCGCCCGGCGCGCCCACATGCGTGATCGTGGTGCCCATGGCGGCCAGGACGGGCCGGGCGCGCCTGAAGGCCTCCGCCTCGCCGCCGACCATGATGGACAGCGTCGCGGCCTTGGCGCCGACCGGGCCGCCGGACACGGGCGCGTCCAGGAACGCGATCCCGGCCGCCGCGAGATCCGCCTGCATGCGGCGGACGGCGACGGGCGAGATCGTGCTCATGTCGACGATCAGCCGGCCCTCCGGCGGCGCGGCGAGGAGCCCCGCGGGCCCGTAGACGACCTCCTCGACCTGGGGCGTGTCGGGCAGCATCGTGATGGCGATCGCCGCGCCGGCGGCCGCGTCGGCCGGGCTCGCGGCGCCGATCGCCCCGCGGCCGACGAGCTCGTCGACCGCCTCCGGCCGGGTGTCGTGGACCCGGACCGCGTGTCCGGCCGCGAGGAGGTTCAGCACCATCTCCCGGCCCATGGTGCCGAGGCCGACGAAGCCGACGATCGTGCCCGCGCTCATGTCGCTCTCCTGTCCGTCGCGGTCGGCGCCTCGCCGACCGCCGCCTTGCGGCGGAATTCGTCGCCGATGGCGAAGTGGTCCCGGAGCACGCGGTCGGCGCGTTCGGGATCGCGGGAGACGACCGCGTCGAACAGGCGCCGATGGTCGTCGATGAGGTAGGTCCGCATGGCCCCGAAGCTCTCCAGCGTCCGGCGGCGCCCGGCATGGGAGCGGAGCAGCACCTCGGCCATGGCGTCGTAGAGGACGACCAGCGTCTCCGACCGGGCGGCCGCCACGATGCGGCGGTGGAACTCGTAATCCGCCCGCGCGCCGGCCGCCGGATCGTCGATGGTCGGCTCGATCCGGTCGAGCGCGGCGCGCAGCCGTTCGAGATCGGCCACGGTCGCCCGCTCGGCCGCGAGCCGGATCGCCTGGCACTCGATCGCGATCCGGGCCTGCATCACGTCGTCGACGAGGTCGGCGCTCTGCGCGATCGCGAGCGTGAAGAAGTCGTTGAGGACGCCGACGTCCGGCCGCCGCACGACGGTGCCGACGCGGTCGCGGATCTCGACGAGGCCGAGCATGGTGAGCGCCCGCAGCGCCTCCCGCACGACGGGACGGCTCACGCCGAGATGCGCGGCGAGATCCCGCTCCGGCAGGAGGCGGTCTCCGGGCTTGAGCGAGCCCGCGAGCAGCCGGGCGCGCAAGAAGGCGAACACCTTCTCGAACCCCCTCCCGCCCGCTTCCTCGACCCGCGTGATCTCGATCGTATCGTTCATTGTCCGACCGTGGTCAGACCAATCAAGCAGGTTTCGGCCGACCTGCCAAGATCCTCCAATCCCCCGAGAGCCGCCGCCGCGCGGCGGCACTTCGGATCGCCCTCGTCGACTGCAGGAGAACTGGCGCCGATCCGCGGGAGGGCTCGCGGACGCGACGGCGACCCCGGCAGGCCGCGACGGACTCGACGAACGTTCCTGTTTCGTTCTTATGCCGCTCCATGGCCTGGCGGCTCTCGCAGACGATTCGGACGGTGACGGAGGGGAAGGTCGAGAGCCGCCAGGCCATGGAGCGGCATAAGAACGAAACAAGAACATTCGTCGAGTCCGTCGCGGCCTGTCGGGGTCGCCGTCGCGTCCGCGAGCCCTCCCGCGCATCGGCGCCAGTTCTCCTGCGGTCGACGAAGGCGATCCAGGGTGCCGCCGCGCGGCGGCGGCTCTCGGGGGGGCTGGAGGATCTTGGCAGGTCGGCCGAAACCTGCTTGATTGGTCTGACCACGGTCGGACAATGAACGATACGATCGAGAT
>JAEUAC010000021.1 GCA_019695455.1 Methylorubrum extorquens
CCCTTCACGGTCGCGAGGCTCGCGGCCGCGATCGACGCCCAGCTCGGGGACGCGGCGCCGGTCGCGTCCGAGCCGGCGGACGAGGCGACGCCGACCGGCCTCCTGGACGACGGCACCGTGGACGGCCTCCTCGCCATGGCGGCCGGCGGCGGCGGGACGGCCTTCGTGGGGCGGCTGATCGACCTCTTCGCGACCAACGCGCCCGCGACCCTCGCGGATCTCGGCGCGGCCGGCGCGCGCCGCGACGCCCCCGCCGTCTCGTCGGCCGCGCACCGGCTGAAATCGATGTGCCTCAACCTCGGCGCGGTCCGGCTGGCCGCGGCGCTCGCCGGCATCGAGGCCGCGGCCCAGGACGGCGCGACGGCCGACGCGGCCGAGATCGACGGCCTCGCCGCGCTCCTGGACGCGAGCCTCGCGGCGCTGCGGGAGCGGCTCGCGCCCCCCGGGGAGGCGGCCCGGGCCGCATGACGGCCGTGCGGGAGCCGGCTTTCGCCGCCTCCCCGCGACCGCTATGGAAGCCCCATGGCAGATCACGGCTTCGACGACCTCGCGAAGGCGATCCGCAAGCGGGTCGCCGATCAGGGCTTCATGCGGCTCCTCGGCGCCGACCTCTCCGGCCTCGAGCCGGGCGCGGCGACGATCTCGATCGCGCGGCGGCCCGAGCTGATGCAGCAGCACGGCTTCTTCCACGGCGGCGTGACGGCCTTCCTGGTCGACAACGGCACGACCATCGCGGCCGCGACCCGGCTGCGCGAGGGCCAGACCTGCCTCACGGCGGAGTACAAGCTGAACATGCTGGCGCCGGCCAAGGGCGAGCGCCTCGTCTGCCACGCGCGCGTCATCAAGGCGGGGCGCCTCATGTCGGTCGTGGCGGCGGACGTCATCTGCCTGCAGGACGGCCGGGAGGTGCAGACCGCGACGGCGCTCGCGACCATCGCCATCGTCGAGGCCTCCACGCTGCCGGCGCACGCCTGAGATGCCGGAGACCGGCGCCCCCCCGCCGGATGCCGCCCAGGAGACCCGGACGCGCCTGATCGCGATCCTGCTCATGTGCGCGGGCGTGATCGGCTTCGCGACCTGCGACGCGACGGCCAAGTGGCTGAACCGCTCGCTCGACCCCCTGATGACGACCTGGTTCCGCTACGCGTCGAACGTCGCGCTCGTCTCGCTCGTCCTCAACCCCGTGACGCGGCCGCGCCTCTACCACGCGAACCGGTTCGGCCTGCAGGTGATCCGCTCGGCGCTGCTCCTGACCTGCACGGTGACGAACTTCTTCGCCCTGCAATACCTGCAGCTCACCGAGACCATGACGATCCAGTTCGCCATGCCGCTCCTCGTCGCCCTCCTGGCGGGTCCCATGCTGGGCGAATGGGCGGGGCCGCGCAGGCTCGCGGCGATCGGCGTGGGCTTCGTGGGCGTGCTCGTCGTCACCCGGCCGGGCACGGGCGCCCTGCATCCGGCCGCCTTCCTCACGGTGATCTCGACCGTGCTCTACGCCTTCTACGCGATCGTCACCCGGATGCTGGCGGCCCACGACACGACGGCCACGACGCTCGCCTATTCGGGCCTCGTCGGCGTGATCCTGATGACGCCCGTCCTGCCCTTCGTGTGGTCGAACCCGCCAAGCGCCCTGCACTGGCTGATGCTCGGCGCGGTCGGCGGCTTCGCGGCCTTCGGCCACTGGCTCCTGATCATGGCGCATGCCCGCGCGCCCGCGCCCGTCCTGTCGCCCTTCATCTACACCCAGCTCGTCTGGATGGCGGCGCTCGGCTACTTCGTGTTCGGCGACGTGCCGGACGCCTGGACGCTGGCCGGCGGCTCCATCGTCATCGCGTCCGGCCTCTACCTGCTGATCTGGGAACGCGGCGCCCGCAAGCGCGCCGCGGCGGGGTGAGGCCCGGCGGCGGCTCAGCCGCTGCCGTCATCGCCCGTGCGGACGTCCGCCATCATGGCCTCGACGACGCTTGCGAGCGGCGGGAGATGGACTGTCAGGATGTTCCACAGGATCGCCGGCTCGACGGCGAAGTAGTCGTGGCGGAGGACGTTGCCGATACCCCGGATGTCGGCCCAGCGCGGACCGGGATGCCGGTCGGTCAGATCCGCCGGCAGGGCGCGGACGGCTTCCGAGATGATCAGCACGGCGTGTTCCACCGCCCGCCGGTGGAGGTAGGAGGCCGCGAAGCTCTCGGCCGTCAGAGATTCCGCCAGGCGACCGAGCTCGACGAGTTCGTCACGGACATGCTCCAGACGCGCGAGCGGCCTGCGGCTCGCCATCAGAACACCCGGATCGCGTCCCGCTCAACCGCTTCGCGGACGAAGCGCGACAGCCCGTTGCGCGTCGAGAAGCCGACCTGCACGTTCGGAACGGCGCCGCGGACGGTGTCGTAGGCGCCCATGAAGTTGGCGAGATCGTAGAAGGCGGGCGAGGCAGGCTCCACGAACACGTCGAGGTCGGAGCCGTCGCCCGACTCGTCGCGGGCGACCGAGCCGAAGATGTACAGGGCGCTCACGCCGCAGGCCCGGATGGCCGGGGCGGCCTCCGTGAGCCGGTCGATCGCATCCTGCCGTCGCATGGGTCCAGTCTACCCGAAGCGTCCGGCCGGACAAGGCGGTCCGCCTATTCCTTCACGGCGCCCGTCATGGCCGACACGTAGTAGTCGACGAAGAACGAGTAGAGGATGACGAGCGGCAGCGAGCCGACGAGCGCGCCCGCCATCAGCGAGCCCCAGCGATAGATGTCGCCGTCCACGAACTCGGACACGATCGCGACCGGGACCGTCTTGTTCTGCGTCGAGGACAGGAACGTCAGCGCGTAGATGAACTCGTTCCAGCACAGCGTCAGCGAGAAGATGCCGGCCGAGATGAGGCCCGGCACGGCGAGCGGCAGGATGATCTTGAGGAGGATCTGCAGCCGCGTCGCGCCGTCCATCAGGGCGCATTCCTCGAGCTCGTAGGGGATGGACTTGAAGTAGCCCATCAGGAGCCAGGTCGAGAACGGGATCAGGATCGTCGGATAGGCCAGGATCAGGGCCATGGGCGAGTCGAACAGGCCGTAGGCCTGGATGATCGTCGCCAGCGGGATAAACAGGATCGAGGGCGGCACCAGGTAGGCGAGGAAGATGGCGGCGCCGATCCAGTTCGCGCCCCGGTAGCGCACCCGCACGATCGCGTAGGCGGCGAAGACGGAGGCGAACAGCGACAGGATCGTCGCCGCCACCGACACGTACATCGTGTTCCAGAGCCAGAGCGGATAGTTCGTCTCGAAGAGGAGCTTCGAGATGTGCTTGAAGGTCGGCGTGATGACGAAGAACGGGTTGTACCGCTCCATGTCGATGAGCTGCTCGTCCGGTTTGATGGCCGTGATGACCATCCAGTAGAACGGGAACAGCAGCACGACCAGGATCAGGGCGAGCGGGATGTAGGTCGTGACGATCCGGCGCGGCAGGCGCTCGAGATACGCCATGCCCTCGTTGTCGTCGCTCCCGACCAGCGGGGGAGCCTTGGCCATGGTGGTGCTCATGCGTCGCTCCCGCCCTGCTGCCAGGCCCGCCGCTGGAGACCGAACCACGAGACCATGATGGCGCCGAGCAGGAACGGGATCATGGCGGTCGCGATGGCGGCGCCCTCCCCGAGCTGCCCGGACAGGATGCCCCGCTGGTAGGAGAGCGTCGCCATGAGGTGGGTCGCGTTGACGGGGCCGCCGCGCGTCATGGCCCAGATCAGCTGGAAGTCCGTGAACGTGAACAGGACCGAGAAGGTCATGACGATGGCGATGATCGGCGTCAGCAGCGGGAACGTGATGCGCGTGAAGATCTGCCAGGGCGACGCCCCGTCGATCACGGCCGCCTCGTAGAGGGAGGGCGACACCGTCTGCAGGCCGGCGAGCAGCGTGATGGCGATGAAGGGGATGCCGCGCCAGATGTTGGCGAAGATCACGCAGGCGCGGGCGAGGTCGGGGTCGCCCAGGAAATTGATGTTCTGGTCGATCAGGCCCATGTGGCGCAGCGACCACGAGATGATCGAGAACTGGCTGTCGAAGATCCACCAGAAGGCGATGGCCGACAGCACCGTCGGCACGACGAACGGGATCAGGACGATGGAGCGGATCAGCGATTTCAGCGGCAGCCGCTTGTTCAGGAGCAGCGCCAGGTAGAGGCCGATCGCGAACTTCACGACCGAGGCGACGGCCGTGTAGAGCAGCGTGTTGAAGACCGACAGCCAGAAGACGGCGTCGTCCCACAGCCAGATGTAGTTCTCGAGCCCGACGAACACGCCGGGACGCCCGATGCGGGCATCCGTGAACGAGATCCAGACGCCCTTCAGCAGCGGAAAGGCGAGGAACAGCCCGAGGATCAGGGCCGTGGGCAGCATGAACCACAGGCCCGTCCAGCCGCGGCTCCGCCGCAGCCGGTCCCAGCTCGTCGCGTCGCTGCGCGCCCGGACGGGCTTCGCGGCGGGGTTGAGGACGGCCTGGCTCGCCATCACGGTACTCCTGTTGTCCGGCCGTCCGGAAACGGCGATCCCCGCGACGCTCGCCCGGCCGGAGCCGGGCCGCGACGCGGGGGCGTGGCGCCGGCCGGGAGGGCCGGCACCGGGTCGCGGCTCAGCGGTAGATGCGCTTCGCCTGGCGCTCGGCGCCCGCGACCGCGGTCTTCAGGTCCTGGCGGCCCGTGACGTAGTTGGCGAACATGTCGACCACGATGAAGTCGGCGATCGCGGCCGCCGGCTTCTCGCCGAGCGTGCCGAGGCCGGCCGGCGTCATGGTCCGCTTGGACACGTCCCGGTAGGGCGTCGTCTTCGGGTCCGCCGTCCAGACCGGGTTCGCGTCGTACTCGGCCAGGAAGTGCGACAGGTAGCCCTGCGCGGCGCCCATCCAGGGGTTGAACTGAGCCGCCGACAGCATGAAGTCGATGAACGCCTTGCAGGTGTTCGGCGCCTTCGTGAAGCTGAACGTCAGGACCGGGAAGGAGAGGTGCAGCTCCGTCGGCTTGCCGATCGGCCCGACCGGCATGTAGGCGTGGTTCATGTCGGTCGCGATCGCCGGGTTCTCGCGCTTCGCCGTGACGTAGATCGAGATGCCGTTGTTGGTGCAGTAGAGGTCGCCCGACAGGAAGGCCTTGTTGTTCGACGAGTCGTTCCAGGACGCGGTGCCGGGGATGAACGTCGCGTAGAGCTGCTTGGCGTATTCCATGGCGGCCGCGGTCTCGGGCGTGTTGATCACGACCTTGTCGTTCGCGTCCACGAGGTTGCCGCCGAAGGCCCAGAGCAGCCAGTACAGCCAGTTGCCGTCGCCGGACGCGTGGCCGAACGTCATGCCGACCGGCGTCTTGTTGGCCGACATCGCCTTCGAATATTCGAGGAAGGCGGCCGTGTCCTTCGGGAATTCCTTGAAGCCCGCCTTCTCGGACGCCTCGAGCCGGTAGTTCATGAGCGAACCGGTCGTCGCGATGGGGATGCAGATCCACTTGTTGCCGGACTTGCCGTACTTCTCGGCCGACGGGAACCAGCCGCCATGCGCCTTGCCGAGGTGGTCGGCGACGTCGGACACGTCCAGGCACTTCTCGGGGAAGAGGTGCGGCAGGGAATAGAGCCCCCACACCATGTCGAGCCCCTGCCCCGTATTGGCGACGACGGACGCCTTCGGCTGGATGTCGTCGTAGCTCTCGTTGGTCACGTTGACCTTGGCGCCCGTGGCCCCCTCGAAGGCGGCGACGAGCTTCATGAACTGCACGTCCTCCGCCTCGACGAAGCGCTTCCAGCGCAGCAGGTTGATGCGGGCGTTGGCCTCCGGCTTGAAGGGCGAGGATTGCGCCCAGGCCTTGGCGAAGTCGGTGAGGCTGAGGCCGGAGGCGAGGCCGAGGGCGGCGCCTCCCTTGAGCATGGAACGGCGGTCGAAGGTCATCGGTCGTCTCTCCCAGGGTGGGCTCTCGGGCCCTTCTTGATTGGCGTCGGGCCGGGTCGCGTCAGGTCGCGATCCGGCTTCCCGTCTCGGCGTCGAACAGGTGCGACAGCCCCACATCCGGCCGGATGCGGATCGTCTCGCCGGGATTCGGCAGCACGCGCTCGCGGAACAGGCAGGTCATGTCGTGCCCGCCCGCCCGGACCGCGATCAGCGTCTCGGAGCCGGTCGGCTCGACGACGACCACCTCGACCGGCGTGCCGCCGGCATCGATCCTGAAATGCTCCGGCCGCACGCCGAGCGTCACGGCCTTGCCGTCGGAGGCGGCCGGGGCGGCCGCGCCGAGCGGGATCTCCATGCCGCCCGGCCCGACGAAGGTCGCCTGGCCGTTCGCCTTCAGGTGCCCGGGCAGGAAGTTCATGGCCGGCGAGCCGATGAAGCCCGCCACGAAGATGTTCTGCGGCCGGTCGTAGAGCTCGAGCGGCGCCCCGACCTGCTCGACGATGCCGTCGTGCATGACGACGATCCGGTCGGCCATGGTCATGGCCTCGATCTGGTCGTGCGTGACGTAGACGATCGTCGTCTCGAGCCGCTGGTGCAGCTCCTTGATCTCGGTCCGCATGGCGACGCGGAGCTTGGCGTCGAGGTTCGACAGGGGCTCGTCGAAGAGGAAGACCTGCGGGTCGCGGACGATCGCGCGCCCCATGGCGACGCGCTGGCGCTGGCCGCCGGAGAGCTGGCGCGGATAGCGCTCCAGCAGGGCGCCGAGCCCCAGGATGCCGGCCGCCTTGGCGACGCGCGCGTCGATCTCGGCCTTGGGCGCCTTCCGGAGCTTCAGGGAGAAGGCCATGTTGTCCCGCACCGTCATGTGCGGGTAGAGCGCGTAGTTCTGGAACACCATGGCGATGTCCCGCTCCTTGGGCGGGACGTCGTTCACGACGCGGTCGCCGATGCGGATCTCGCCGGCCGAGATGTTCTCGAGCCCCGCCACCATGCGCAGCAGCGTCGACTTCCCGCAGCCCGAGGGGCCGACCAGGATCACGAATTCCCCGTCCTGGATGTCGACCGACACGCCGTGGATGATGCGCGTCGTGCCGAACGCCTTCTGGACGTCGCGAATTGCGACCGATGCCATGCGTGTCCCCACCTGTCGCCGCGGTCGCGCCGCGATCTTGAGTGGGACAGGCGTAGCATACGTGAAGGCCCGCGCAAGGCGCCGGCCCTCATGCTTTCGGTCAGGCGTCGGCCGGCACCTTCGCGGCCGTCAGGACCCCGCGGCGGATCTGGTCGTCCTCGATGGATTCGAACAGCGCCTTGAAGTTGCCCTCGCCGAACCCGTCGTCGCCCTTCCGTTGGATGAACTCGAAGAAGATCGGCCCGATCGCGTTGGCCGAGAAGAGCTGCAGCAGGATCTTCGTGTAGCCGCCCTCCACGACGCCCTCGCCGTCGATCAGGATGCCGTTCCGCTCCATCCGGTCGAGCGGCTCGCCGTGGCCGGGCACCCGCTTGTCCACGCGGCGGTAATAGACCGAGGGCGGCGCCGGCATGAAGGAGACGCCCCCCGCCCGGAGGGCCTCGATGGTCGCGTAGATGTCGCGGCAGCCGCAGGCGATGTGCTGGATGCCCTCGCCGTTATAGGCGTGGAGGTATTCCTCGATCTGGCCGTTGTCGCCCGCATCCTCGTTGATGGGGATGCGGATCTTGCCGTCCGGCGAGGTGAGCGCCTTCGAGAACAGGCCCGTCATCTTGCCCTCGATGTCGAAGTACCGGATCTGCCGGAAGTTGAAGAGCCGCTCGTAGAAGCCGGCCCACACGTCCATGCGGCCGCGCCGGACGTTGTGCGTGAGGTGGTCGAGATAGAACAGGCCCAGCCCCTCGGGCCTCGGATCCGCCTCGCCCGTCCAGGCGAACTCGGCCCCGTAGGGCGAGCCCTTCGGGCCGTAGGTCTCGACGAAGTAGAGGAGCGACCCGCCGATGCCCTTCACGGCCGGCACGTCCAGCGTCTTGGCGCCGTCGCGCGGATCCGCGGCCTCGGCCCCGAGCGACAGCGCCCGCTCGTAGGCCGCCCGGGCGTCCACGACCCGGAACGCCATCGAGGGGGCGCAGGGGCCGTGCGCGGCCACGAAGTTGACCCCGTGCGTGCCGGGCTCCTCGTTGACGAGGTAGTTCACGTCGCCTTGCCGGTAGAGCGTGATCGCCTTGCTCCGGTGCCGCGCGACGGGCGCGAAGCCGAGCGAGCGGAACAGCCGGTGCAGTTCCTCCGGGTGGGGGTGGGCGTATTCGACGAACTCGAATCCGTCCGTGCCCATCGGGTTGTGGTCGTCGATCGCCGGGGCGGGCGCGTCGTGCGGAAAGGGTCCCATGGCAGGCTCCTGCTGATGGGCCAGGGAAGCACGGCCCCGGCGGGACGGGCGTGCGAAACGGACCCTCCCGCGCGACATCCCTGCGCGGATCGTGCATGGAAGGCGCCGATCATGACGCGAACGATCCAGCTCGACGCCTTCGACCTCCGCATCCTCACGGCCCTGCAGGCGGATGCGCGGCTCACGAACGCCGAGCTCGCGGAGCGCGTGACCCTGTCGGCCAGCCAATGCTCGCGCCGGCGGCTGCGTCTCGAGCGGGACGGCGTGGTGCGGGGCTACCGGGCGGATCTCGACCCGGCCACGCTCGGGCTCGGCGTCGTCGTGTTCACGCGCGTGACGCTCGCGACCCATTCGGGCGACAACGCCCGCCGCTTCGCCGATCTCGTCCGCCGCCTCGATTGCGTGCTGGAGGCGCACGCGCTGACGGGCGACAGCGACTACCTCCTCAAGATGGTCGTGCCCGACCTGAAGTCGCTCTCGGCCGTCGTGAACGAGTCGCTGCTGCCGCACGAGAGCGTGGCGAGCGTCCGCACGTCCGTGGTGCTCGACACGCTGAAGGAGGGCGCCCCCCTGCCGCTCGCGGCCTCGGCGCGGGACGCCTGACCTAGCCCGCGATCGCGACCTCGATGCGGGTGCCGTCGAGCCGGACGGGAAAGGTGCGCAGGTCCCGGCCGACGGGCGCGCCCGCGGCCTTGCCGGTGCGGATCTCGAACAGCCCGAAATGGAGCGGGCATTCGACGTAGCCCTCGACGACCTCGCCCGCGCTGAGGCGCGCGCTGCCATGCGTGCAATGGTCGGCGGTGGCGTAGACCGCGCCGTCCAGCCGGTAGAGCGCGATGGCGAGACCGTCGACCTCGCGGCCGATCACGTCCCTGTCGCCGAACTCGGCGAGGTCCGCGACGGGCCGCCAGCTCACGTCCGTCGTCACGGCCGGGTCGGGTCGAAATGCTTGGCGAGCGCCCGGCCGTACTTCGCGTAATCGCCCTGGAAGGCCGGGCTCTCGGCCGCGAAGCGCGAGACCTTCTGGGGAAAGCGCGTCTCGAACATGAAGGCCAGCGTGCCCTCGAGCTTGTGCGGCGCGAGGTCGGCGTTCGACGCCTTCTCGAACGCGTCCCGGTCGGGCCCGTGCGGCAGCATGCAATTGTGCAGGGACACGCCGCCCGGTCCGAAGCCGCCCCCGGTCTTCGCGTCGTAGACGCCGTAGATCAGGCCCATGAACTCGCTCATGACGTTCATGTGGTACCAGGGCGGCCGGAACGTGTTCTCGGCCACGAGCCAGCGGTCCGAGAAGATGACGAAGTCGATGTTCGCGGTGCCGGGCGTCTCGGAGGGCGAGGTCAGGACCGTGAAGATCGACGGATCCGCGTGATCGAACAGGATCGGCCCGACGGGCGCGAACTTGCGCAGGTCGTACTTGTAGGGCGCGTAGTTGCCGTGCCAGGCGACCACGTCGAGCGGCGACTGGTCGAGATCGCAGACCTGGAGGGCGCCGCCCCACTTCACGTAGAGCCGCGAGGGGACCTCGCGGTCCTCGTAGGACGCGACGGGCGTCAGGAAGTCGCGCTGGTTCGCGAGGCAGTTCGCCCCGATCGGCCCGCGCTCCGGCAGCGTGAAGGCGCCTCCGTAGTTCTCGCACAGATAGCCGCGGGCCGGCCCGTCGACGAGCTCCACCCGGATCTTCACGCCGCGCGGGACGACGGCGATCTCGCCGGGTTCGACGGCGATCAGCCCGAACTCCGTCGCGATGCGGAGCCGCCCCTCCTGGGGCACGAAGACGAGCTCGCCGTCGGCGTCGTAGAAGTACTCGTCCTCCATGGACCGGGTGATCAGATAGAGATGCGCGCCCATGCCGGCCTGCGCGCCCGCGTCGCCGCAGGTCGTCATGGTGCGCACGCCCTGGACGAACGTGAGCGGCTCGGCCGGGATCGGGATCGGGTCCCAGCGCATGGGCGCGAGCGGCAACTCGACCTCGGGCGCGGGCGCGGTGCGCCACAGGCCGATCTCCGCCGGCCGGAAGGCGCCGAAATGCTGGACGGTCGGCCGGATGCGATAGAGCCAGGAGCGCTCGTTCGTCGTGCGGGGCGCCGTGAAGGGCGAGCCGGAGAGCTGCTCGGCGTAGAGTCCGTAGGGGCAGCGCTGGGGCGAGTTGCGGCCGACCGGCAGGGCGCCGGGCAGCGCCTCCGTCTCGAACCCGTTGGCGAAGCCGGACATGTAGCCCGGCGTGATGCCCGCGCCCGAGGCGAGCCGAT
>JAEUAC010000309.1 GCA_019695455.1 Methylorubrum extorquens
TCGGCGATGGGCGCCGCTTCCGACCTCGCCGCCCATCGCCGATCTGTCGCTCGCTGCCGTGCCCAGCGCCGTCGGGCTGCGCAGCCTGGACGGGTCGAGCCAGTTCGAGATCCGCCTCAGCCCGGGCGATCTCGGTCGCATCGACGTGCGGATCGAGATCGATGCCGACCGGAAGGTCACGGCGCATCTCTCCGTCGAACGGCCCGAGACGCTCGCCGCCCTGACGCGCGACCGCGCCGGGCTCGAGCGCGTCTTCGAGCAGGCCGGGCTCACGCCCAGCGAGGACGGCGTCGCGTTCTCGCTCGCCGATGGCGGCGGGCAGGGCCGGGGCGACACGCCCGACGGACGGGGCGGCGACGCGCCCCGCACCCTCCCGCGGACCGAGCCCGAGGCCGCATCCCTTCTTCGCACCGTTCCGCCATCCGCCTACCGGGCCGCCCAGCGGTCCGGTATCGACCTGGTGGTCTGAGGAGACGACATGGCCGTCAGCAACGTCAGTCAAGCCGCCGCCGCGACCTCGTCCGGGTCGTCCTCGGCCGCGTCGTCCAGCTCCGGCATCACGGGCTCGAAGGAGATCGCGGGCAACTTCCAGGACTTCCTGCTTCTGCTCACGACGCAGCTGAAGAACCAGAGTCCGCTGGATCCGCTCGACACGAACCAGTTCACGCAGCAGCTCGTCCAGTTCGCCGGCGTCGAGCAGCAGTTGAAGAGCAACGACACGCTGTCGTCGATCCTGTCGGCCATGAAGACGACGTCCACGGCCAACGCCGCCTCCTATATCGGCCTGCAGGTCACGGCCGACGGCTCCAAGGCGGAGCTGTCGGGCAGCGGCGCCAGCTGGACGGTCACGAGTCCGAAGGCGGCCGCGAAGGCCACGATCACGGTCAAGGATTCGAGCGGCACCACGGTCGCGACCCTGAACCAGCAGCTCGCCGCCGGCACCCAGGCCATCAGCTGGGACGGGAAGGACTCGACCGGCAACGTGCGCTCGAGCGGCACGTATACGATCAGCGTGAACGCGAGCGACGCGTCCGGCCAGTCGGTCGCCGCGTCCACGGACGTGGCCGGCACCGTCACGGCCGTCGACGTGTCGGGCGCATCGCCCATGCTCACCGTCGGCTCGCAGACCGTCCCGCTCTCCAGCGTGAAGACAGTCGCCTACAAATAGCTCGACTGCCGCGACGACGCCGCAATCAGCTGATTCGCTTCAGTGAATTTTAAGCCGGTCCGCCTAGTGTCACTGTCAAGTGGTCAGCGTATGTGTGCGTAGGCGTAATATGACCGATGCTCTTCGGCCCCGTGTCAAGTATGTGATCGGGCCAGACGGATCTCCCCTGACGATCGCGGATCTTCCGCCATCGAATACCCGTCGATGGGTCATCCGCCGCAAGGCGGAAGTCGTCGCGGCGGTCCGGGGTGGTCTTCTGTCCCTGGAAGAAGCCTGCAACCGATACACGCTGACGGTCGAGGAATTCCTCGGCTGGCAGCAATCCATCGACGACCACGGCCTCGCCGGCCTGCGGACGACCCGCATCCAGCACTACCGCCAGTAGGCGCCGGGCAGGGTTCCGACCCGCCCCGTCCGCCATCTTAACCGCCCGCTAACCGAGAACCGGGAAATTCCTGCCGGGTCGGCCCGGGTTGGGCCGGCACGTGTGCACGTGGCGGGCTTCGGTGAACGGCGTCATTCAGCTCTTCGGCAGGTTCGGACCGTCTCGCCTCGCCGCCATGGGGGCGGTGACGCTGGCCCTGATCGGCTTCTTCGCCTTCGTCATCATGCGCATGTCGCAGCCCGCCATGGGCGTGCTGTTCACGGACATGTCCGCGACGGATGCGGGCGCCGTGATGCGCGACCTCGACGCGAAGGCCGTCCGCTACGAGACGCGCGACGACGGCGCCACCATCCTCGTCCCCAAGGCGGATCTCGGGAAGATCCGCATGGACCTCGCTGGCAAGGGCCTGCCGTCCGGCGGCGGCGTCGGCTACGAGATCTTCGACAAGGGCGACGCCTTCTCGTCCACCTCCTTCGTCCAGAACATCAACCACCTGCGGGCGCTCGAGGGCGAGCTCGCCCGGACGATCCGGACCATCGGGCGCGTCCAGGCCGCCCGGGTGCATCTCGCGCTGCCGGAGCGCCGCCTGTTCGAGCGCGACCGCGAGGCGCCGCGCGCCTCCATCGTGCTGAAGCTCCGGGGCGACCTCGGCTCCGACCAGGTCGGGGCCATCCGCCACCTCGTCGCCTCGGCCGTCGAGGGCCTGCGCCCCGACAACGTCTCCATCGTCGACGAGCGCGGCCGCCTTCTCGCCTCCGGCTCGCGCGGGGACGACGTCGCGGGCGGCGTCGCCGGGGCCGACGACAAGCGCTCGGCGCTCGAGCGCCGGCTCCGCTCGCAGGTCGAGGAGATCGTGGCCGGCATCGTAGGGAACGGCCGGGCGCGCGTGCAGGTCGCGGCCGAGCTCGACATGAACCGGGTCGAGAGCCGGCAGGAGAGCTTCGACCCGGAGAGCCGCGTCGTGCGCTCCACCCAGACCCGCGGCGAGAACTCCTCCAGCGCGAGCGGCGACAACCAGGTGTCGATCGGCAACGAGCTGCCGGGCGCGGGCGCCCGGGGCGGAGCCGTGCCGGGCGCCAACCCGCCGGCCCCGCGCGACCAGTCGACCAAGAACGAGGAGATCGTGAACTACGAGATCTCCAAGACGACCCGCACGGAGGTGCAGAACGCGGGCCGCGTGAAGCGCCTCTCGGTCGCCGTCCTCGTCGACGGCATCTACGCCAAGGGCGCCAACGGCGAGGGCTCCTACCAGGCGCGCACCAAGGAGGATCTCGACCGGATCGCGGCCCTGGTGCGGAGCGCCGTCGGCTTCGACGCGGCGCGCGGCGATCAGGTCGAGGTCGTGAACATGCCGTTCGCCGAGGCTCCCATGGGGGCGTTCGATGCGGAGAAGCCCTCGCTGCTCGCCTCGCTCCTGTCGCCCAGCCGGGAGGACGTGATGCGCTTCGCCGAGCTCGGCGTCATCTCGCTGCTGATCCTCGTCGTGCTCCTCGTCGTCGTCCGTCCCATGGTCCGCCGCGTGCTCGCGCCCGAGGCCGCGCCGCAGCTCGCGATCGAGGGCGGCGAGGCGGGCTCCATGGCGCTCGCCGGCCCGGGGGGCGCGGGTGCCGCGGGCGGCCTCGTCGCGCTGCCGAACGGCAGCATGGTGGCGGTGCCCGGCGGCCTGCCGGCGCCCGGCTCGGCCGAGCAGGCGGCCCGGATCGGCGGTCTGGCGCGCGAGAACCCGAAGCAGGCGGCGGCCGTGCTGCGCGGCTGGATGGCTGACGGATGAGCGAGGACGCGGCGGGCGCCATCGCGACGCAGGGGAGCGGGGCCGGCAAGGTCCTGTCCGGGCCGCAGCGCGTCGCGGCCCTCCTGATGATGCTGCCCGAGGAGGACGGCAAGGCGATCTGGTCGGAGCTCAGCGACGACGAGATCAAGCGCGTCTGCCTCGCCATGGGGGAGCTCGGCACGGTGCGGAGCGAGGCCGTGATCCAGGTGGCGGAGGAGTTCATCGACGCCTGCGCGGCCACGCCGCCCCTGCTGGGCAACCTGGACCGGGTCGGCGAGATGCTGGCCAAGGTCTTCCCGGCCGAGCGCGCCGCCTCCATCATGGCGGACGTCAAGGGCGTGGACGCGCGGCGGCAGGTCTGGCGCAAGCTCGGCGAGGTGCCGGCCCCGGCTCTCGCGGCCTTCCTGCGCGACGAATATCCGCAGACCATCGCCGTGGTCGTGGCGCGGCTCGGGACCGAGCAGGGCGGCCGCATCCTGGCGCTCCTGCCGGACGAGGTCGCCGTCGACGTGATCGAGCGCGTCCTGAAGCTCGGGACGGCGAAGCCGGAGGCGCTCGCCGCGATCGAGGACATGCTGTTCCGCCGCTTCGTCGAAGCCGGCGTGCCGAAGCCGCCGCCGGACGGGTTCGAGATCATGGCGGAGCGATTCGACGCGTTCGACCGCCCGACGGAGGCCCGCTTCTTCGCCGCGCTCGAACGCCAGGACAAGGACCTCGCCCAGCGCATCCGCGACAAGATGCTGACCTTCGACGACCTGCTGAAGCTCGATTCGGCCGGCATCCAGACCCTGATGCGCGTCATCGACAAGGACGTGCTCGCCCGCGCCCTCAAGGGCGGCAAGGACGAGGCGCGCGCCTTCTTCCTCGCCAACATGTCGACCCGCGCCGGCAAGAACCTCCAGGACGACATGGAGGTGCTGGGTCAGCTCCGCGCCCGCGAGGTCGACGAGGCCCAGGGCAAGATCGTGATCCTGGCCAAGCAGCTCGCGGGACGCGGCGAGATCCGCATCGCCAAGGGCCGGGCCGACGAGGACCTCCTCTGATGGGAGCTCCCGCGTGACCACGGCGCGTCGCTTCCTCTTCGGCGAGGACTTCCGGGCCGATCCGGCCCCCGCCGCCGATGCGCCGGACCCCTGCGCGGAGGCGGTCGCGACCGCCTACGCGGAGGGCGTCGCGGCCGGCCGGGCCGAGGCCGCGGCCGAGACGGAGCGCCGCCTCGCGGAGGCGCTCGCCTCCGTGGGCTCCGGGCTCGCGGCCGGGCTCGGCCGGATCGAGGCGGCCGAGCGCGCCATCGAGACGGAGGCCTTCGGCTTCTTCGAGGCGCTGGCCCGCGCGCTCGCCGGGCAGGCGCTCGCGGAGGCCCCCATGGCGGCCTTCCGGGAGGCCGCCGACACGGCGTTCCGGCACCTGCGGGGCGTGCCCCATCTCGCCGTGCGGGTGCCGTCGGCCCTGGTCGAGGGCGCCGACGCCATGCTGGGCCGCATGGCGCGCGAGCGGGGCTACGAGGGGCGGGTCATCGTGCTGGGCGAGGACGGGCTCGGGCCGGGCGACGTCCGGTTCGAATGGGCGGATGGCGGCGCGCAGGGCGACCGGCAGGCCGTGGAGGACGCGGTCGCGGCCGCGCTCGCCGCGGGTCGGGCCGGCGCCCGTGACGGAGACGGCGAATCATGACGACGGCGAACGACCTCACCCTGCCCCAGCTCGGCGGCGATCTCGGCTTCGCGACGGGGGAGGGCGCCCCGCCGCCGGTGACGCCGAAGAGCCCGGCCGACCTCGCGCCGCTGCGGGACGTGCCCGTGACGCTCACGGCCGTGCTGGGCCGCGTCCGCCTGCCCGTGGGCGAGCTCCTGCGGCTCGGCCCCGGCACCCTCCTCGAGCTCGACCGCGCGGTCGGCGAGGCCATCGACATCCGGGTCAACGACCGGCTGGTCGCGCGCGGCGAGGTCGTCCTGGTGGACGACCGGCTGGGCGTGACCATGACCGAGATCGTCCGACCGACCTGACGGGACACGACCATGCGCCTCCTCATCATCGGCCGGTTCTCGGGCGAACTCGTCACGGCCTCCAAGATCGCGATCAGCCGCGGGGCGGCCGTCAGCCAGGCCGACGGCCTCGCGCAGGGCCTGGCCGTGCTGCGCACGCGCGGCGCCGACCTCGTCATGATGGAGGTGACGCTTCCCGTGCGCGAGCTCGTCGACGCGCTGGAGGCCGAGCGCATCCGCACGCCCGTGATCGCCTGCGGGCTGGGCACGGACGCCCGGGCGGCGGTCGCCGCCATCCAGGCGGGCGCCAAGGAATACATCCCGCTGCCGCCCGATCCCGAGCTGATCGCCGCCGTGCTCGAGGCCGTCTCGGCGGACCGGCGCGCCTTCGTCTGGCGGGATCCCGCCATGGAGCGGGTCGTGAAGCTCGCCGAGCAGGTCGCCCGCTCCGAGGCGTCCGTGCTCATCACGGGCGAGAGCGGCACCGGCAAGGAGGTGCTGGCCCGCCACCTGCACGCGAAGTCGCTGCGCCGCGACAAGCCGTTCGTCTCCGTCAACTGCGCCGCCATCCCGGAGGCGCTCCTCGAATCGGAGCTCTTCGGCCACGAGAAGGGGGCGTTCACGGGCGCCGTCGCGCGCCGGATCGGCAAGTTCGAGGAGGCGTCCACGGGCACGCTGCTCCTCGACGAGATCTCGGAGATGGACGTGCGCCTGCAGGCGAAGCTGCTGCGGGCCCTGCAGGAGCGGGTGATCGACCGGGTGGGCGGCACGGCGCCCGTGCGCGTCGACATCCGCGTGCTCGCGACCTCGAACCGCAACCTCATGGAGGAGGTCCGCAAGGGCACGTTCCGCGAGGACCTGCTCTTCCGGCTGAACGTCGTGACGCTGAAGATCCCGGCGCTGCGCGAGCGGCCGGCCGACGTGATCGAGCTCGCCACCTTCTTCGGGCGCCGCTACGCCGAGCAGAACGGCGTGCCGATCCGCCCGCTGTCGCTCGACGCGAAGCGCCTCGTCGTGGCCAATCCCTGGCGCGGCAACGTGCGCGAGCTCGAGAACACGATCCACCGGGCCGTGCTGCTCGCCTCCGGCGACCAGATCGAGGCCGACGCGATCCTGACGCCGGAGGGAGAGGCGCTTGGCGCCGCGTCGCCCGCGTCGCGGGCCGCCCAGACGGCGGAGGCCGCGACCCGCGGCCTCGTCGGCCGCACGGTCTCCGACGTCGAGCGCGACCTCATCCTGGACACGCTCGACCATTGCCTCGGCAACCGGACCCATGCCGCCCGGATCCTCGGAATCTCGATCCGGACGCTGCGCAACAAGCTGTCGGACTACCTGGCCGCGGGCCTCGCCGTCGCGGAACCCGGCAGCGCCCGCAGCGCCGCCTGACCGCCGGCCGCGACGCGGCGTGGCCTCGGCCGCGACGGCCGGACCCCACCGCGGCCGACGCGGTCAGCGGTTGGTGCGGCCCGTCTTCGCCGGGTCGATCCCGCCCTCGGGCGTCGTCTCGTTCATGACGTCGCCCTCGACGGTCGAATCCGCCTCGATGGTCTCGACGTCCTCGCCGGCCGCGTTCGCGCCCTTCGACGCGCCGATGCCCGGGTTGCCCTTCAGGTCCGCGTCGGTGGGGACCTTCGTCTTCGGTTGCTGGTTGCTCATCGCTCGATCTCCGTCAGGAAGGGGGGGGCGCTCCGCATCGCCGGGAGCCGGGGGCGTCAGGAGACCTTGCGCAGCTCGTCGGGCTTGTGGGCGGCCGTCTTGCCCGACTTCGCGCTCTCGACGATGTATTGCGGATCGTCCTTGGTCGCGGCGACCTTGTGACCCTTGATCTGGGTCGCGCTCGTCTGCTTCTTGACGACCTTGCCCTTCGTCGTGCCCTGGGGCGTGTCCCAGGCGACCTGGTCGCCAGCCTTGAGGGTCTTCGTCATCGCGCTGTGTCCTGCCAATGCCGCTCGGGCGGCGTCGCGACGTCAACAAGGCGACGGGCGCGCGGTTCGGCGCCCCCGCTCACGAAGCCGGGAGCGGGCGTGAACTATCGCCACGCCTTCCATGCGGGGAACGTCGCCGACGTCCTGAAGCACGCGCTGCTCGCCCGCATGCTCGCGCATCTCGGCCGCAAGGACGCACCCTACCGGTTCGTGGACACCCACGCCGGGATCGGCCTCTACGACCTGGCCGGCGACGAGGCGAGCCGGACGGGGGAATGGCGGGAGGGGATCGGCCGCATGGAGGCGCCGTTCGACGCCGAGGTCGAGGCCGTGCTGTCTCCGTTCCGCACGGCGCTGGCCCGGGTCCGCGAGCGGTTCGGCCCGGACGCCTATCCCGGCTCCCCGCTGCTCGCCCTGGAGGCGATGCGGCCTGGCGACCGGGCCGTGTTCTGCGAGCTGCACGAGGCCGACCGGCAGACGCTCGCCGCCCGCCTGCGGCGCGACCGCCGCGCCAAGGTGCTGGGGCTGGACGGCTGGGTCGGCCTGGGATCGCTGCTGCCCCCGCCGGAGCGGCGCGGGCTGGTCCTCGTCGATCCGCCCTACGAGGTCGCGGGCGAGCTCGCCGTCGTCGGGCGGCGGCTTCTCGAGGCCGTGCGCCGCTGGCCGACCGGGATGTTCGCGCTCTGGTATCCCGTGAAGGACGAGGCGACGCTGGCGGGCATGGCCGCCGAGGTCGCGGCGCAGCTGACGCGGCCGGGCCTGCGGATCGAACTGACGGCCGCGAAGCCGGACGGCACCGGCCTCGCCGGATCCGGCCTCATCGTGGTCAACCCGCCCTGGACGCTGGAGGCGGAGACCCGCCTCCTGCTTCCGGCCCTGCTGGCCAGGCTCGACCGCGGGGGGCGGACGGCCACGACGTGCACGGCGCTGGGCTAGCCGCGCGGGCGGTTCCCGCGCGGTCGTCGGCGCCTAGCTCGTCGCCGTCCGGCGCGCCTTCGCGCTCTTCGCGATGCGGGCCGCCTCGGCGGTCCGGCGTCCGAGCCCCATGGACTTGGCGAGGTCGGAACGCTGCTTGGCATAGTTCGCCGCGACCATCGGGTAGTCGTAGGGCAGGTTCCACTTCTCGCGGTACTGCTCGGGCGTGAGGCCGCGACCGCTGAGGTGACGCTTGAGCGACTTGTAGCGGCGCCCGTCCTCCAGGCTGACGAGGTAGTCGTCGGACACCGATTTCTTGATCGAGACCGGCGGCACCGGACGAGAAGAACGCGCCCCCGCCTGTTCGTGGCCAAGGTTCGCGAGCGAGGTTTGGACGGTTCGGATAAGATCCGCGATGTTGGACGTCTGGATCGAATTGTTGCTGACGTAGGCAGACACGATCTCGCTGGTCAGCTCGATCAGATTTACCTTCGGGCTTGAAGCTGTTTCGTCCATCTGTCCTCGCAACCCGTCCTTTTGTGCGACAACGAACCATAAAGTGGACGGATTGCTTTCTGTCAAGTTACAAACCGAAGATGTTTGTCTTCCTGACCTTGGCGAAGAGCTGGATTCATATCCGCCAGTTGTATTTACAATCGAAGGTTGCAGCGACCTCTCGCGCCCGATAGTCTTGGTGCGCGGCGGCGTTCATCGACCGCCGCCGGGGCGGTCCCGACCGGGCGGATCCGGGCCGGACCGCCGCGGGGCGTCACGGGTCCGCGAGGCACCTTGACGGCGAGCCTTGCGGATCGCTTAACCGTTGCGCTGCACAACGGACGGCGATCGAGGGTGGGGCAAGGCGACTTGCGCCGCGACGCGAGGACCAGCCAAGTTGATCCTTGGCCCGGGATTTGCGGCGATGCAGCCGGCCCCGGACGGCGGCACCCTGGGCGGCGAGGCGTCATACGGTCGTCGCGGCGGACAGCGATCACGGCTCGAAGGAGAGCGCCAGACGATGGATGCGAGGGTCCTGCGCGACGGTGACAGGCTGAGACAATGGCCTCGTGCCCTGGCCGGCTCCGCTCCGACGGCCGACGGCGTCGCCCGACGGCGGATCCTCTACGTCACCTCCGAGATCACCGATTTCGTGAAGACCGGCGGCCTCGGCGACGTCTCGGCCGCGCTGCCGCGCAGCCTGTCCGCCCAGTTCGACGTGCGGGTCCTGGTCCCCGGCTACCGGCAGGTCACGGCCGCGACGGGCCCGATCGACGTGGTCGCGCGCCTGCCGGCCGCGCACGGCCTCCCGGCCTGCGAACTCGGCCTCGTGCGGAGCGCGGACGGCCTGCCGATCTACGTCATCCTCTGCCCGGACCTCTACGATCGGGAGGGCTCGCCCTACGGCGACGAGCACGGGCTCGACTGGTCCGACAACGACGTCCGCTTCGCGCGGCTCGGTCTCGCGGCGGCCGCGATCGCGCAGGGCCTGCCGGACCTCGACTGGGCGGCCGACCTCCTGCACCTCAACGACTGGCCGACCGCGCTCGGGCCGGCCTATCTCGCCTGGGACGGCGCCCCGGTCCCGAGCGTCCTCACCATCCACAATCTCGCCTATCAGGGCCTGTTCGACCGGACGCGGCTGCCGCAGCTCGGCGTGCCGGATGCCGCCTTCGGCATCGACGGCGTCGAATTCTACGGCAAGATGTCCTTCCTGAAGGCGGGCATCATCTACGCCTCGCACGTGACGACCGTGTCGGACACCTATGCCCGCGAGATCACGACGCCGGAATTCGGCTGCGGTCTCGACGGGCTGCTCCGCCGCTGCGCCGACGAGGGCCGGCTCACGGGCATCCTGAACGGCATCGACGAGACCTGGGACCCGCGCACGGACGCGTCGCTCGGCAGCGCGTTCGCGGCCGACGACCTCAAGGGCAAGAAGGCGAATGCCGACGAGCTGCGCCGGGATTTCGGCCTCGCCGTCAGCCGCGGCCCGCTCTTCGCCGTCGTGTCCCGCCTCGTCCACCAGAAGGGCGTCGACCTGACGATCGAATCCACGCAATCCATCGTGCGCCAGGGCGGGCAGGTCGTCGTGACGGGGCGCGGCGACGCCGCCTTCGAGCGGGAGCTGGAAGGGCTGGCCTCGCGCTATCCGGGCCAGGTGGGCGTCCGCATCGGCTTCGAGGAGGCGACCGCGCGGCGCATGTTCGCCGGGTCCGATTTCCTGCTGATGCCGTCGCGGTTCGAGCCGTGCGGCCTGTCGCAGATGTACGCGCAGCGGATGGGCTCGCTGCCCGTCGCCCGCGAGACGGGCGGGCTGGCCGACACGATCAAGGACGGCGTCACGGGGTTCCTGTTCCGCGAGCCCTCCCTCGCCGCCATGCTGGGGGCCGTCTATCGGGCCGTCGACGCCTACAAGTCGCGCCGGACGCTGAACGGGATGCGGCGCGCCGCCATGCAGACCTGCTACGCCTGGGACAAGTCGGCGGACGGGTACGGCAGCGTCTACCGGAGCGCCCTCACGGCTTCCGCGACGGCGCCCTGAGGCCGGTCCGCCCCCGCCGCTCGCGGAGGGCGGGAAGCCGGTCCGGCCCGGGTCTCAGCCGGCCAGGAGGGCCAGGCCCGCGACGGCCGTGGCGGCGCCGGCGAGGCGGGTCGCCGTCCGGCCCTGGATGATCCGCTCGGCCGCCATGCCGGTCGCGATGCCGGCGAGGTGCAGCGCCGCCGTGGCGAGCAGGAACCCGGCGCCGTAGGCCAGGCCGGACGCGTCCGCCGGCATCTCCGTCCCGTGCGCGTGCCCGTGGAAGAGCGCGAAGGCGCCGACCAGGAGCGCGAGGGCGGCCGCCGGCAGGTCCCGCGGCCAGGCGAGCAGGATGCCGAAGGCGACGACCGAGAGGCCGATCCCGAGCTCCACCGCCGGCATCGCGAGCCCGGCCATCGCGAGCCCGCCGCCCAAAGCCATCGCGCCCAGGAACGCGGCCGGCACGAGGGCGAGCGCCCGCCCGCCGATCCGGGCGGCGAGCCAGCCGACGGCCAGCATGGCGAGCGCGTGGTCGAGGCCGCCGAGCGGGTGGCCGAACCCGGCCGCGAGGCCGTTCGTGGCCCCGACGCCCGTATGGGCGAGAGCCGGCGTCGCGGCCAGGAGGCCGAGGCTCGCGAGCGACGCGAGGCGGGGTGTCGTCATGGCCATGTCGGTCCTGTCCTCGTGTCTCAGGCGGTCGGGGAAAGGCCGCCGGCCCGTTCGATGAAGGCCGCCACGACATCCGTCCCGATGCCGCCGCGGATGTTCGTGAAGACGTAGGGTCGTCCGCCCCGCATGCGCTGCGTGTCGGCCTCCATGACGGCGAGGTCGGCGCCGACGAAGGGCGCGAGGTCGATCTTGTTCACGACCAGGAGGTCGGAGCGCGTGATGCCGGGCCCGCCCTTGCGGGGGATCTTCTCGCCGCCCGCGACGTCGATGACGTAGATCGTGAGGTCGGCGAGTTCGGGCGAGAAGGTGGCCGCGAGATTGTCGCCGCCGGATTCGATGAGCACCACGTCGAGCCGCGGGAACTTGCGCCGCATGTCGGCGACCGCCGCGAGGTTGATGGAGGCGTCCTCCCGGATGGCCGTGTGCGGGCAGCCGCCGGTCTCGACGCCCAGGATCCGCTCGACCGGCAGGGCGTCGGCGACGGTGAGGAGCCGCGCGTCCTCCTTCGTGTAGATGTCGTTCGTGATCGCGCAGATGTCGTAGCGGTCGCGGAAGCTCTTGCAGAGCGCTTCCATGAGGGCCGTCTTGCCGGACCCGACCGGGCCGCCGATGCCGACCCGGAGCGGGCCGTTCGCCGAAGCATTCATGACCGAAACAGCCTCGTGTACTGCGTCTCGTGGCGCAAGGAGCCGAGATCGGCCCGCAGCGTGCCGCTGCCGATCGAGTCGAGGTCGCCCTCCACGCACTCGGCCGCGAGCCGGGCGAGGCGAGGCACGGATCGGGCCAGGATGCGCTGTCCGGCGCTCTGCCCGATCGGGATGAGGCGGAGCGCGGCCGAGACGAGATTCTGCGCCAGCGCCACGAGGTAGGCCGCGACCGTGTCCTCGAGATCGAGCCGGTGCGCGGCCGCCGCGATCCCGAGCGAGACGGGGAGGGCGGCCTCGTCGAGCGCGGCGGCCGCGCGGGCGATCTCCGGGCGTGGCCAGGCGGACGCGACGGCGTCCAGGAAGGAGCGTCCCTGCTGGGCCGTCTCGAGCCGGAACTCCGCCGAGGTCGCGAGCGCCAGCGCGAGGTCGTTCACGTCGGACACGGCCGCGAGATCCCCCGCCGCGGCGGCCCGGTAGGCGGCGCAGCAGAGCAGGGCGTCGTTCCGCCCGAACCCGTCGTGCAGGATGTCGTCCAGCCAGGCGTCCAGGGTCGCCTCGTCCCGCACGTCGCCCGCCTCGCCCGCCCATTCGAGCGCGTGCGAATAGGCGAAGGCGCCGATCGGGAACCCGGGCGACAGCCAGCAGAGCAGCGGCAGGAAGCCCGCCGGCTCAGCCATGGCGATGGCCGTGACCGTGGGTCCCGTGGGTCCCGTGATCGTGCGCGGGCCCGGACTGCGCGTGCGACTGCGCGGAGGCGTGCGCGTGCCCATGGTCGTCCGCGTGGGCCTGGGCGTGGGCGTGGGCGTGCGAATGGGCGCCGTGGTCGTGCCCGCAGCCGCATGCCGGGTCGTGCGCATGATGGTCGCGGCCGTGATCGTGCGCCGCGTGGTCGTGCCCGGCATGGTCGTGGGCCGCATGGTCGTGCCCCGCATGTCCGCCCTCGTAGGCGCCCTTCTCGGGCCGGAACGGCCGGTCGACGACCGAGGCCGCGGCGCCGAGGCCGCGCACCATCTCGAGCAGCACGTGGTCGTGCGCGATCCAGATCGCGTCGGGGCCGATCTCGGCCGCGACGTGCCGGTTGCCGATATGCCAGGCCACGCGCATCAGGCGGAGGGGATTGTCGGTCCGGATCTCGATCAGCCGCTCGGGCGCCGCCTTCACCTGGACGAGGCGGCCGTCATCGAGCTTCACGGCGTCGCCGTCGTCGAGGACGGTCGCCCGGTCGAGGTCCAGCAGGAAGTCGAGCCCGCCCGCCGCCGTCATGGCGACCCGGCGGCGGTGGCGCGCCTCGTGGTCGAGCTCGATCGTATCGGCGACGCGGTCGGCCTTCACGGCGGGCCGGCGGACGATGGCGGTGGCGCGGAGCATGGTCCCGATCCCGGATGAGGGCCGAGTGCTAGCCCGGATCGGCGGCGAGGTCGATGGCGGCCGACCGGCGCGAGCGGATGCGCGACGGCACCGCGGGACCGGCCGCCCCCGGGCGCGGCGCGGCCATCGCGCGGCGGCCGGCCCGACACCGGGCGTTCATGTGCCGTGGCGTAGGACGCCCGTTGCGGGGCGCGGGGCCTCGCGCAGCCCCGAGGATCCGATGTCGCCGAGCCGCCGTTCCACGCTTCGCGCGAGCCTGCTGCTCGCCTGCCTGCTGCCGGGCGGGATGGCCGTCGCGGACGGCGATCCGACGGGCCTGTGGCTGACGGAGACGCGGGATTCGAAGGTGCGGATCGCCCGGTGCGGGGCGGGCTATTGCGGCACCGTCGTCGCGGCCGACGACAAGGGGCCGGACGTCAACAACCCGGACCCGAGGCAGCGGGCCCGCAGCGTGGTCGGCATCCAGATCCTGTCGACCCCGAAGGCCGGTCGCGACGGCTACGTCGGCACCCTCTACAACCCGAAGGACGGCAAGACCTACGAGGCCTCGCTCAAGGTCGGGGGCTCCGGCCAGGTGGTGGTCACGGGCTGCGTCATGAGCGTGTTCTGCAAGGGCACGACCTGGACGCGGACCAACTGAGGCCGGCCGGGCCGGGCGCCTAGTCCGGAAAGCGCGGCAGGCGGGCGGCGCCCTCCGGCAGCGCCGTGCGGGCCGTGTTCATGGCGGCGGCGAGCAGCGAGTAGTAGCCGGCGAGCGCCGCGAGATCGACGACGCCCTTCTCGCCGAAGCGCGCGAGCGCCCGCCCGTAGGTCGCGTCCGAGACGCGCCGCGTCCGCAGGAGCTCGGTCGTGAAGGCCCAGCAGGCCTCCTCGTCGTCGGTCATGCCGTCCGGCCGGCGACCGTCCGCGATGGCGTCCACGACGGCGGGCGCCACGCCCTCGCGGAGCGCGAGGGGCGCGTGGACGTGCCACTCGAAGTCCTGCGACCAGTCGCGGGCGACGAGCAGGATCACGAACTCGCTGAGGCGCGTCCCGATCGCCGAGCGGTAGCGCAGGTACTCGCCCATGCGGCTCGCGTTGGTCATCACCTCCGGCGAGTGGAGCAGGGGCTCGAAGGGGCCGAAGACGGGCACGCCGCGCAGCGCCTCGAAGGCGGACGCGGCCTCGCGCTGGGCCGCGTCGTAGCGCTCGGGCGGGACCGGCTTCAGGCGCTCGGGCCCGGCGGAAATCGGGTTCGACATGACGGCTCCGGGGCGTGGGGGGCGCGGCCGCCTCAGCGGGCCGTGAAGCCGATTTCGCGGGTCGCGCAGCCGAGATGGGCGGGGCTCGTCGTGACGAGGCCGGCATTGCAGGCGCCGGTGCCGACGTAGAGCCGCGTGCGGCCCTGCGCGGCGGGCACCATGTAGCCGATGACCCGGCCGGTGCCGCCGGCCCGGTTCGCCTGGAGGGCCACGATGCCGGCGTTCCGGTTCGCCGTCACGCCGGCGTAGAGGGGCGCGGCGCCGGGGCCGGCCTCCTCGGCCGAGGCGGTGCGGCCGATCGGCTGGGTGGCGCAGTTCTTGTGGTTCGAGGCCGTCGTGACCTCGCCCGCGTTGCAATCCGGCTGGGTGCCCACGAAGAGCGGCACGCGGGCCATCGGCGCGAGGTCCGGCGCGGCGGTCGGCGCAGCCGGCGCACGGGACGGCGCAGGCCGTGGCGCAGGCCGGCGCGTGCCGCCCGATGGCGCGCGGGGCTCGTCGTAGCCGTCGTCGTAATCGGGATCGCGCGCGGACCCGCGCGGCTCGCCCCCGTCGGCGTCCGGGCGGCGCCCATCGAACCCGGCCGCGGCGCCGTGCCAGCCGCCGCGGCCCCGGTCGTCGGGCTGGGCGAGGACCGGCGCGGCCGCGGCGGCCAGCGCGAGGCAGGCCGCGAGCGCGGCGGCGGCGAGACGGTGCATGGGGGTTCTCGTGCGGCGGGCGGCCGGTCCGGGCCGCCCGCGTCCCGGTCTCAGGCGAGCGACTTGTTGATCTGGTCGACCATCTTCTTCGCGTCGCCGAACAGCACCATCGTGTTGTCGTTGAAGAAGAGCGGGTTCTCGACGCCCGCGTAGCCGGCCGCCATGCCGCGCTTGATGAAGAGCACGGTCTTCGCCTTCTCGACGTCGAGGATCGGCATGCCGTAGATCGGCGAGGTCTTGTCGGTCTTGGCGGACGGGTTGGTGACGTCGTTCGCCCCGATGACGAAGGCGACGTCGGCCTGCGGGAACTCGCCGTTGATGTCCTCGAGCTCGAACACCTCGTCGTAGGGCACGTTGGCCTCGGCCAGCAGCACGTTCATGTGCCCCGGCATGCGGCCCGCCACCGGATGGATCGCGTACTTGACCTCGACGCCCTCCTTCTTGAGGAGGTCCGCCATCTCGCGCAGCGCGTGCTGGGCCTGGGCGACCGCCATGCCGTAGCCCGGCACGATGATGACCTTCTCGGCGTTCTTCATGATGTAGGCCGCGTCGTCCGCCGAGCCCTGCTTCACGGGCCGCGATTCGACCGCGCCCGCGGCGCCGCCCGCCGCCGAATCGCCGCCGAACCCGCCGAGGATCACGGAGACGAAGGACCGGTTCATGGCCCGGCACATGATGTAGGACAGGATGGCGCCCGAGGAGCCGACCAGCGCGCCCGTGATGATGAGCGCGAGGTTGGACAGCGTGAAGCCGATGCCGGCCGCCGCCCAGCCCGAATAGGAGTTCAGCATCGACACGACGACGGGCATGTCGGCGCCGCCGATCGGGATGATGAGGAGCCCGCCAAGCACGAGCGAGACGAGCACGATCAGCCAGAAGGCGAGGACGCTCTCCGTCCGCACGAACACGGCGAGCAGCACCAGCAGCAGCACGGCGAGCGCGATGTTGATGACGTGGCGCTGCGGCAGCATGATCGGCTTGCCGGACATGCGACCGTCGAGCTTCAGGAAGGCGATGATGGAGCCCGTGAACGTGATCGCCCCGATGGCGGCGCCGAGGGCCATCTCGAACAGGCTCGCGCCCTTGATGGCGCCGGGCAGGCCGATGCCGAAGGCGCCGGGCGCGTAGAGCGCGCCGGCCGCCACCATGACGGCCGCGAGGCCGACCAGCGAGTGGAAGGCCGCGACGAGCTGCGGCATGGCCGTCATCGGCACCTTCTTGGCCGTGACCGCCCCGATGGCGCCGCCGATGCCGACGCCCAGGATGATGAGCACCCAGGCGCCCACGCCCTGCGGCGGGAAGATCACGAGCGTCGTGATGCCCGCGATCGCCATGCCGATCATGCCGAAGCGGTTGCCCTGGCGGGAGGTCGTCGGGTGCGACAGCCCCCGGAGCGCCAGGATGAAGAGGACGCCGGCGGCGATGTAGAGGAGGGTGGCGACGTTGAGGGACATGCGCTCAGCCCTTCTTCTTGTACATGGCGAGCATGCGCTCGGTGACCATGAAGCCGCCGAAGATGTTCACGGAGGCGAAGATCAGGGCGAAGAAGCCGAGCACGCGGGCGATGGTCGGCCCGTAGCCCATGCCGCCCCCGACCGCGACGCCGGCCGCCAGCAGCGCGCCCACGATGATGACGGACGAGATCGCGTTGGTGACCGACATCAGCGGCGTGTGGAGCGCCGGCGTCACCGACCAGACCACGTAGTAGCCGACGAAGATCGCGAGGACGAACACGGCGAGCTCGAAGACGACCGGATCGACATGGCCGCCGGTCGCGGCGCTCGCCGCCTGGGCGAGCGGCACCCGGGCCTGGTCCAGGTAGCCGAGCGCCGCGTTGGCGTTGTCGCGGGCCGCGGTCGCGGCCGTGCGGGCCGCGTCCAGAGCCTGTTCGTTCGTCATGGCCATGCGGTGAGGCTCCAGGAAGAGGCTGCGATCGGAAGGACGCCACCTTCTCCCCTCGCGGGAGAAGGTGGCACGGCGACGCCGTGATGGATGAAGGAGAGGCGCCGGCACCCCTCATCCGACCCCCCGGACGAGCCCGGCGGCCACCGTCTCCCGCACGGGGAGACGGGGCGCGGCGGAGCCGGCGAGGGACCCATGGGAGGCGTGGCCTACAGCGTCACGGCGTCCGCCGTGGACGGCGCGCCCGCGGCCGGAGCCGCCGGCGCGACGACCGCCGCCGGAGCCGCCCCGCCGCCGAAGAGCTTGTGCACGACCGCGCCGTCCCGCGTGAGGAGCGTCGCCTGGACGAGCTCGTCGTCCCATTGCACGGCGAGGCTCTTCGACGCCTTGTCGATCAGCGTCTCGACGAAGGCGTAGAGGTTGCGGGCGTAGAGGGACGAGGAGGTGGCCGCCAGCCGCGAGACGTTGGAGGAGCCGACGAGCTTCACGCCGTTCGGGGTCGTCACGACCTCGTCCGCCTTCACGCCCGCGACGTTGCCGCCCCGCTCGACCGCGAGGTCGACGACGACGGAGCCGGGCCTCATGGCGGCCACCATGGCGGCCGTGACGAGCTTCGGCGCGGGACGGCCCGGGATCAGGGCGGTCGTGACGACGATGTCCTGCTTGGCGATGTGGCTGGCGACGAGCTCGGCCTGCTTGCGGCGATACTCGGCCGACATCTCCTTGGCGTAGCCGCCGGCGGTCTCGGCCTGCTTGAACTCCTCGTCCTCGACGGCGACGAACTTGGCGCCGAGGCTCTCGACCTGTTCCTTGGCGGCCGGCCGGACGTCGGTCGCCGTCACGACGGCGCCGAGGCGGCGCGCGGTCGCGATCGCCTGGAGGCCGGCGACGCCCGCCCCCATGACGAAGACCCGGGCGGCCGGCACGGTGCCGGCGGCCGTCATCATCATGGGCATGGCGCGCCCGTATTCGGCGGCCGCGTCGACCACGGCCCGGTAGCCGGCGAGGTTGGCCTGGCTGGACAGCACGTCCATGACCTGGGCGCGCGTGATGCGCGGCATCAGCTCCATGGCGAAGCCGGACACGCCGGCCGACGCCATGGCGCCGAGCGCGGCCTCGTTGCCGTAGGGATCCATGATGGCGACCGCCAGCGCGCCGCGCTTGGCCGTGGCGAGGTCCTCGGCGCCGGGGCGCCGCACCTTGAGCAGGATGTCGGCGTCGCGGGCGGCGGCGCCCGCGTCCGGCACGATCTCGGCGCCCGCCGCCGCGTAGTCGGCGTCCGGGAAGCCGGCCGCCTGGCCGGCGCCGGCCTGCACGATCACCGTCGCGCCGAGGGCCGCGAACTTCTTCACCGTTTCGGGCGTGGCCGCGACCCGCGTCTCCCCCGGCGCGTCCGATAAGACGGCTAGCCGCATGCTCAAGCCCCTCCGATGGTCTCGCCGTCTGTCGCGGCGATCAAGCGAATTGCGTGCCGGAAACGATCAGTAGAGCAGCAGCATCAGGGCCAGGAGGCCGAGCACCACGGCGCCCGGCCGCCAGGCGAGCGACTGGGAGAACAGGCCGACCGCCGTCGCGATATGGGCGAGCACGATCATGACGATCGCCGAAATCCAGCCGTGCTTGATGCCGCCGACGGCCAGGCCCACCACGATGCAGGCCACGAAGACGGAGCCGACGGTCGTGAAGTGGGTGAAGCGATCGTAGGTGCGCTCGTGCGCCGGGCCGTCCATCTCCTGATGGTAGATGTCCGCGCTCCCGCCCTTCACGTCGGCCATGTTCGCCCGCAGCTCCCCTCGTCTCGCGCCTACGTAGCCGAAGGCCCGGAGGCCCGCAATCGCCCGCGCGGGGGAGCCCAACCGGTCAGACGGGCGCGAGGCCGACGCGGGCGAGCGCCTCCGCCTGGCGGCTCGCGAGGGCGTCCACGGAGAAGCCCCCGATCGCGTCCTCGAAGAGGCGGTGAAAGTTGAGGTCCGCCGACAGGTGCAGGAACACGGCGCCGAGGCCGACGGCCGCCCGGTCCATGAACACGAACTCGCGCGGCACCGTCACGGGGCCCTTCTCGCGCAGCGCCATGTGGACCCGGTAGGCCTCGCGGCGCCCGTACTCGCCGGGCTTCACGCCGTCCGCCACCGTGCGGGTCCGGTCTTCCAGCAGCGGCCCGTAGATGAAGCGCGCCCAGATGTTCAGGATGTCGATGACCTCGCCCGACAGGCGCTGGAAGCCCCAGGTCTCGTAGGCGTGGACCATACGGTCCCGGTCGTCCGTGAGGAGGCCGCGATAGAGGTCGACCACGCCCGACAGGAAGGAGGGCGGGAAGATCCGCACGCAGCCGTAATCGAGGAGGTTGATGCCGGTCGGCTCGCCGCCGTCCCGGAACACCGTGTAGTTGCCGAGATGGGGATCGCCGTGGATGCAGCCGAGCCGCGCCACGGGATGCCACCACGCCTTGAACATGGCGGTCGCGAGGCGGTTGCGGATCTCGATCGGCTCGTCCTTGAAGCCCAGGATCTTCTCGCCCTCCAGCCAGCCGAGCGTCAGGAGGCGCCTGGTGGAGAGCTCGGGCAGGACGTCCGGGACGCGCACGCTCGGCTCGCCGTCGAGGCCGATCCGGTAGAGGGCGGCGTTCTTCGCCTCGTGCTCGTAGTCGAGCTCCTCGCGCACCCGGGCGCCGATCTCCTTGGCGATCTCGCGGGTGTCGATCGCCGTCTCCATGCGCCGGTGGATGGCGAAGACGAGGTCGAGCTGCTTCAGGTCCGCCTCCACGGCGGACGCCATGTCGGGATATTGCAGCTTGCAGGCGAGGTCGCGGACGTCCTTGGACGTCGCCCGGTGGACCTGGCCGAGCGAGGCCGCGGCCGCGGGCTTCAGGTCGAACGAGCCGAAGCGGCCCCGCCAGTCCGGCCCGAGCTCGCTCATCATGCGGCGGGTCACGAAGGCCGCGCCCATGGGGGGCGCCTCGCTCTGCAGCTTGGAGAGCTCCGTCGCGTATTCGGGCGGCACGAGGTCCGGGATGGTGGCGAGGAGCTGCGCGACCTTCATGATCGGGCCCTTCAGGCCGCCGAGCGAGGCGGCGAGCGCGGCCGCGTTGGCGGCGTCGCCCTCGCTGCCGCCGCGCCCGAACAGGCGCTGGCCCGCGATCCGGGCCGCGACCCCGCCCACGTTCGCGCCGACCCGCGCATAGCGGGCCGCGCGCGCGGAGAACCGGTTGGCTTCGTTGTCGGGCATGGGGGGCTCGTGCGGAGGCGTCCAGCCTCAGATGGGCATCGGCAGGCCCGCCTGCGAGGCCGGGGAGGCCGCGTGCCGCGTCAGGCCCGGGCGCGCCCGAGCGGCAGCGCGAGGCCGAGCCGCGACCAGCACAGCCAGGACAGGCAGGCGGCCCGGGCGGCGGTCGCGAGGGCCGTCGTCGCGGCCGCGCCGACGAGGCCGTAGGCCGGGACGAGCAGGAGGCCGAGGCCGAGCGCCCCGACCAGCGTGACGAGCGCCGCGGCGGCGCCGGCCCGGGCCTCGCCCATCATGGCCAGCACGTCGCCGCCCGGCCCGCACAGGCACGCGACGACGAGGCCCGCCGCGACGATCGGCACGACCGGGGCCGCGACCGCGAAGCCCGGGCCGAAGAGCGACAGGAGCGGCGCCGCCCCGGCCGACAGGACGAGCGCGCCCGCTCCGCACACCGCCGCGGAGCCGAGCGCCACCCCGCGCGCCAGCCGGGCGGCCTCGGCCCGGCGCGCGAGGGCGTCGAGGGCCGCGAAGCGGTGCGTGGCCGCCGCCGTCGCCGCGTAGCGCACGAGGTCGAGGAGCAGCGTGAGGCGGGTCGCGGCGTAATAGGCCGCCACCTCGGCCGGCGGCAGGAGCGCGCCGACGAGCAGCACGTCCGCGTTGGCGAGCGCGATGTCCGCGGCGTCCGAGACGGCGGACGGCAGCGCCGTGCCCAGCCAGGCGCGGACGTCGTGGCGTCGCGGGCCGGGCGGCAGGCGGGCGCGGAGGATCGGCCGCAGCAGGAGGGCCTGGCCGGCGATCCCGGCCGCGAG
>JAEUAC010000438.1 GCA_019695455.1 Methylorubrum extorquens
CGGCCTCGACGAAGAGGCGGCGGCGATCGCCGTGGGTGGCGAGCGTCGAGCCGTTGCCGGGGAGCGAGAGGCCGAGCGCCTCCGTCAGGCAGTTCATCGAGTTCGCCGTGAACATGCCCGAGCAGGATCCGCAGGTCGGGCAGGCGGAGCGCTCGATGGTCTTCACGTCCTCGTCGGACAGGCTGTCGTCCGCGGCCGCCACCATGGCATCGACGAGATCGAGCTTCTTCGTCGTGTTGTCCGGCCACACCACCTTGCCGGCCTCCATCGGGCCGCCGGACACGAAGACGACGGGGATGTTGAGCCGCAGGGCGGCCATCAGCATGCCGGGCGTGATCTTGTCGCAATTCGAGATGCAGACCATGGCGTCCGCGCAATGCGCGTTGACCATGTACTCGACCGAATCCGCGATGAGTTCGCGGGACGGCAGCGAATACAGCATCCCGTCGTGGCCCATCGCGATGCCGTCGTCGACCGCGATCGTGTTGAACTCCTTGGCGACGCCGCCGGCCTTCTCGATCTCGCGGGCGACGAGCTGGCCGAGATCCTTCAGGTGGACGTGGCCGGGCACGAACTGGGTGAACGAGTTCACGACCGCGATGATCGGCTTGCCGAAATCGGCGTCCGTCATGCCCGTCGCGCGCCAGAGGCCGCGGGCGCCGGCCATGTTGCGGCCATGCGTGGTCGTGCGGGAGCGATAGGCAGGCACCGGGGCGATCCTCGTCGTGTCGTGTTCTTGGCGGACGATCCTGTAGCGCGTCGCGGCGGGAATCAGAACGGTTCTCGTCTCCGCTCCGGTGCGGGGGTTGAGGGCGCGCGCGAGAGGGCGTAACCCCGCTTCCCGGCCCGCGCCGACGCCGCGCCCCGCGGCGAGCCTCCCCGACAGAAGAGACATGGTCGCCACCCACCGACACGACAGAACCGCCGAGCCGCTGCCCGGCGCCCGCATCCTCGTCGTCGAGGCGCGCTACTACGACGGCATCGCGGACGAGCTCCTGGCCGGCGCGACGGCCGCCATCGCGGCGGCGGGCGCCGAGGCCGAGGTCGTCACGGTCGACGGCGCGCTCGAGATCCCGTCGACGATCGCCATCGCGTGCGAGGGCGCGGCCGCATCGGGCCGGCCCTTCGCGGCCGCCGTGGCGCTGGGCTGCGTCATCCGGGGCGAGACCGGGCATTACGACATCGTGGCCGGCGAGAGCGCGCGCGCCCTCATGGACCTGTCGGTCGCCCGCAGGCTCCCGCTCGGCAACGGCATCCTCACCGTCGAGACGGAGGACCAGGCCTGGGCGCGGGCCCGGGTCGCCGAGATGAACAAGGGCGGCGGCGCGGCCGAGGCCGCCCTCGGCGTGCTCCGGATCGCGCGGCGCTTCGGAGCGACGGCCTGATGGCGAAATCCTCCGAGAGGAGCGCGGCCCGCCTCGCGGCCGTGCAGGCGCTCTACCAGATGGACGTCGCCGGCAAGGGCGTCACGGACGCCATGGCCGAGTTCGAGGCGCATTGGATCGGCCAGGAGGTCGAGGGCATCACCTTCCCGCCGGCCGAGAACGCGCTGTTCCGGCAGATCCTGGCCGGCACGGTCGCCGAGCAGGGCCCGGTGGACCGCCACATCGACGACGCGCTCGCGGCCGGGTGGCCGCTCACCCGCATCGAGGCCGTGCTCCGCGCGATCCTGCGGGCCGGCGCCTGGGAGCTCGCCTACAAGCGCGACGTGCCGTTCCGCGTCGTGATCTCGGAATACGTGGACGTCGCGCATCGCTTCTACGGCGGCGACGAGCCGGGGCTGATCAACGCCGTTCTGGACGCCGTCGCCCGCAAGGTGCGCCCGAACGATTTCGGCGAGAAGAAGGGCCGCGCCTGATGGCCGGCCGCGGGTCGCCCGGTCCGTGACGCGGTCTCTCCCGTGACCCGGCCCGGCGAGGACGCGCTGATCGCGCGCCATTTCGCGCCGCTCGCCGGCCCCGCCGGGCTCGGCCTCCTCGACGATGCGGCCTGTCTCGCGCCGCCGCCCGGCCGCGACCTCGTCCTGACGGCCGACGCGCTGGTGGCGGGCGTGCACTTCCTGCCCGACGACCCGCCGGAGACGATCGGCTGGAAGGCGCTCGGCGTGAACCTGTCCGATCTCGCGGCCAAGGGCGCCGAGCCGCTCGGCTACCTCCTGTCCCTCGCGCTGCCGCCCGACTGGACGGAGGCCTGGCTCGCGCTCTTCTGCGCCGGCCTCGCCGAGGCCGGGCGGGCCGCCCGCTGCGATCTCCTCGGCGGCGACACGGTCCGGACGACCGGGCCCCTGACGCTGTCCGTCACGGCGATCGGGTCCGTGCCGGCCGGCGGCATGGTCCGGCGCACGGCCGCGCGGCCGGGCGACGTCGTCGCCGTCACGGGGACGATCGGGGACGCCGCGCTGGGCCTGCCGCTCGCCCGCGGCGAGAGTCCGGCCTGGGCGGCCTCCCTCGCGCCGGCCGATCGGGACTTCCTGGTCGACCGCTACCGGCGGCCGCGGCCCCGCACCGCCTTCGCGGCCGCCCTGCGGGCCCACGCCTCCGCCGCCATGGACGTCTCGGACGGCCTCGCGGGCGACCTCGCCAAGATGCTGCGGGCGAGCGGCGTCGCAGGCAGCCTCGCGTTGGACCGGATGCCGCTCTCCCCCGCCGCCCGGGCCGCGCTCGCGACCGCGCCCGACCTCCTGACCCGCCTCGCGTCCGGCGGCGACGATTACGAGATCCTCCTGACGGTTCCGCCGGACCGGTTCGACCCGCTGGCCCGCGCCGCGGCCCCGCTCGGCTTCGGGCTCGCGATCGTCGGCGGCGTGCAGGCCGGGTCCGGGCCGCTCGCCATCA
>JAEUAC010000451.1 GCA_019695455.1 Methylorubrum extorquens
GGCCGTCTCGGGGGCGCCTCCGGTCCGAGCCGGACGCGGCAAACTTTTTTGCGTCCCGAACGGCGAAGAGGCTTGCGCGGTCAGGGAGGCTGACCTATCTTGTGCATCGCAGCACGACGGCCTCGCCGTCCTGCTGCTGCCCTCTTTGGGCGTTTCCTCCCTAGACTTGGGCCGCTCCTTCGTGGGCGGCCTTTTTCTTTGTGCGCCGCGTCGCAACGAAGTCGACGCGGCCGAGACCCGGCCGCGTCGTCGATGGGCGGATCAGCCCGCCTGCTGAATCGCCGAGAGGAGCCACGCGCCGCCGGCTTCGCGCCGGAAGGTCCAATGCTCCACCGACTGCGTCGGCTCGGTCGGATTGCCGGCGACCACGCGACCCGTCGCCCGCTCGACGGTCGAATCGACCACCGTGAAGCGCATCGCGACCGTCGCGTATTCGGCCGCGCCCTCGCGCCACGCCTCGGCGAGGTCGCCCTGCAGGAGCTTCGCGTCCGACACGCGGTTCACGAGGCCCTTCGAGCGATCGGCCTCGAGGTCCGAGCCGAAGTAGCGCACCATCTCGGGCGTCGCCTTGTGCGACAGCGCGTTCATGTCCTCGCGCCCGTAGGCGTTCTGGATCTCGACCAGGGCGCGTTCGAACTCCGCGTAGTCGGACGGACCGATCTGCACGGGAGCCTCCGGCGCCACGCGGGCGGAGCCGCCGCCGGGCACGGCGCCCGGCATGCCGCCGAGGGCGGAGCGGCCATAGGTCTGGCCGGCCCCGGCCGTCGCCATGGCGGGCTCGCTGCGGCGTCGGAAGAAGCGGAGCGCCAGCCAGATCAGGCCGCCGATCAGGGCCACCTGCATGAGCAGGCCCAGCATCGAGCCGAGGCCGGACAGGCCGCCGAAGAAGCCGCCGCCCATCAGCATCCCGAGGATTCCGGCGCCGAGGAGGCCCGCCATCATGCCGGTGCCGAAGCCCGGACGACGCTGGCCCGCGGCCGCCCCGGCCATGGAGCCCGGCGCCGTCTGGCCGACGCTCGGCGAGGTGTCGGTGCGCTGCATCGGCGTGGCGCCCTTGGGCGCCGTGGCCGTCGAGGGCGGCGCGGAGAAGGTGCGGCCGCCCCGCGAGCCCATGCTGGACCCGCCGCCGACCTTCGCGTCGACGGCCGGGGCCACCAGGACCAAGGCCATGGCGGCGACCGCCAGGCTTCGCGCGGTGGTACGGAGAACGGAGTGCATCGTCATTCCCAAGAAGCGGGGCAGACCCCCGCGCAAGGAATATGGGGCCTCCGGCCCGTTTCGCCAAGCCGGGGGCTGGTCAGCGCCCCGTCTCGCCCTTCAGGGCGTCGATCCGCTTGGACGCTTCCGCCTTGTCGAGGTCGGGCGCGAAGGCGTCCGGGTCCTTGGCCTGCTCGGAGAGCGTCTTCAGGTAGGAGGCCTGGGCGCCCGTCATGGGCTCGTGGCCCGAGACCCAGTCGTCGGGATCCTTGATCTGGTTCGAGGGGCCGTCCGTGTCGGGGTTCATCTTGGGGTTCTCGACCTCCGGCGGGTTCGGGTGCCGATCGGTCTGCTCTTTCGCGGCCATGTCGCTCTCTTGTTCTCGGAATGTTCCGAAGAACGCCGGATCGGGACGGGTGTTCCCCGGGTGGGAGGAGCGTCGGCCGGTTCGCTGTGGACGGGCGCGGATGCGTGTACGATCGGGGCCGATCGCGACGCCGCCGCTTCGAAGGCGGGATCCAGGGAGCACAGGATGAGCACGCTGACCGGTCGATGCCATTGCGGCGCCATCACGTACGCCATGCCGGCCGAGGTGCTGCACCACGCGCTCTGCCACTGCGCGGATTGCCGTCGCCACGCCGGGGCGCCGATGGTGGGCTGGGCCATGGTCCCGGTCGAGGCGCTGCAGGTCGCCGGCGAGCCCGCGACCTACCGCTCCTCGGAGCATGGCAGGCGGATGTTCTGCCGCGATTGCGGAACGGGTCTCTTCTACGTCAACGAGCAGGCCCTGCCGGGGCTGATCGACGTGCAGACGGGCACGCTCGACGACCCCGACGCGCTGCCGCCGACGGCGCACATCCAGACGGCGGAGCGGCTCGCCTGGATGGCGGACGCCCACGCCCTCCCGGCCTTCGCGCGGTTCCCGCCGGCGTGAGGGTCCGGGCCGCCCGTCAGGCCGCCCGGCTCAGGCTCGGCCGCACCTCGGCCGCGTAATCCTCGACGAGGGTGCGCGAGATGTTGCCCGGCCGGAACGTGTGCGGGCCGATCTCGGAGACCGGCGTCACCTCGGCGCCCGTGCCGCAGATGAAGCATTCGTTGAAGCTCGGCAGCTCGTCCGGCATGATCCGGCGCTCGACGACCTCCAGGCCGCGCCGCTTGGCGAGGTCCATCACGGTCCGGCGCGTGATGCCGTCCAGGAAGCAATCGGCGACCGGCGTGTGCAGCGCGCCGTCCTGCGTGAAGAACACGTTGGCGCCCGTGCATTCCGCGACCCGCCCCTGCCAGTCGAGCATCAGCGCGTCGGCGTAGCCCTTGCGCTCGGCCGCATGCTTGGACAGCGTCGCGATCATGTAGAGGCCGGCCGCCTTGGCGTCGTAGGGCGCCGTCTTCGGGTCCGGGCGGCGCCATTCGGCCAGGTCGAGCCGGATGCCCTTCATCTTCTGCTCGATGTCGAACATCGAGGGCCAGGGCCAGACCGCGATCGCGACGTGGATCGTCGCGTTCTGGGCGGCGACCGCCATCATCTCGGAGCCGCGCCAGGCGACGGGCCGCACGTAGACGTTGGGATCGCCGTTCTTCTCCACAACGAGCGCCTTCGCGGCGTCGAGCTCCTCGACCGAGTAGGGGATCGTGAAATCCATGACCTCGGCCGAGTGGCGGAAGCGCTCGGAATGCTCGCGGGACTTGAAGATCACCCCGTCATAGGCCCGCTCGCCCTCGAAGATCGAGGAGGCGTAGTGCAGGCCGTGGGAGAGGACGTGGAGCTTGGCGTCCTGCCAGGGCACCAGGGTCCCGTCGAACCAGATGAAGCCGTCGCGTTGATCGAAAGGTATGGCGCTCAATGTCACGGCTCCCTGCCGCAGGCCCGCCTCGGGGTCCTCTTCGCGGGTTGACGGCTAGTCTCGCCCCCGAGATATGTCAACGAACCTGACCCATCCGAGCCGCCCGTGTCCGTCCCGGTTCCCGGCCTCGCGCCGCACCCCGCGCCCGCCCGAAGCCGAACTCTTCGAGCACGCGATCCGGGTCGCCCACGAAGTCCCGGTAGGCGAAGAAGAACAGCTCGATCAGCGCG
>JAEUAC010000057.1 GCA_019695455.1 Methylorubrum extorquens
ATCCGGCCGAGGCACAGCGCGAAGCGCCGCCTCGCCGCCATCCCGAACGGGGTGGCGCTGGACCGCTTCGGCGGTCCGCATGCCCGGCGGCGCTTCGCGCTGTGCCTCGGCCGGATCTGCCCGGAGAAGGGCCAGCACCTCGCCCTGGAGGCGGCCGCCCGGGCCGGGATGCCGCTGCTCCTCGGCGGCCGCGTCTTCGACTACCCGGCCCATCGCGCCTACCATGAGGCGGAGGTGCTGCCCCGCCTCGGACCTCGCGCGCGCTTCCTCGGACCGGTCGGGGGCGCCCGCAAGCGCCGGCTTCTGGCGGCGGCGCGCTGCCTCGTCCTGCCCTCCACGGCCCCCGAGACCTCCTCGCTCGTCGCCCGGGAGGCGCTCGCCTCGGGCACGCCCGTGGCGGGCTTCCGGGTCGGCGCCCTCGCGGAGGCCGTGGACGAGGGCGTGACGGGCTTCCTGGTCGAGCCGGGAGACGTCGCCGCGCTCGCGGACGCCATGGCGAAGGCGGGCACGCTCGACCGGGCGGCGTGCCGCCGCGCCGCCCGCGAGCGCTTCGGCGCCGATCGCATGGTCGCGGCCTACCTCGCCCTCTACGGCCGCCTCGCCCGGCGCGACGCGGCATGAGCCTGCGCGTCGAGACCATCCGCGACCTCCCGGCGCTCGGCTCCCTGGAGGCGGCGTGGTGGGAGCTCTGGCACCGCGCCCCGTCCGCCACGCCCTTCACGTCGCCCGCCTGGCTCCTTCCCTGGGCGGAGGCCTTCCGGCCCGGCGCGCTGCGGGCCCTGGCGGTCCGGCGGGGCGCGTCGCTCGTCGGGCTGCTGCCGCTCTGGCGGGAGGAGCATCCCGCGCTCGGCGCCCGCCTCCTGCCGCTCGGGATCGGCATCTCGGACCTGTTCGACGCCCTTCTCGATCCGGCCGAGCCCGACGCCGCGGCGGCCTTGGCGGACGCGCTCGCGGGCTCGCCGGCCGATTGGGAGACGCTGTCGCTCGAGGCCCTGCCGGACGGGGCGGCGGCGCTCGACCTGCCGGTCGGGCCCGGCTGGGGGCGGCGCCTCGACGCGCCCGAGAGCCGCGCCGTGCTCGCGCTCGGCACGGGCGGCAGCCTCGGCTGCCTTCCGGCCCGGCAGGGCCGCAAGCTCCGCATGACGCGCCATCGGGTCGCCCGGCGCGGCGGCGCCGTCGCGGAGACCGCCCCGGAGGCCGCCGCCTCCTTCCTGGCGGATCTCGTCCGCCTGCACGGCCTGCGCTGGCAGGCGCGCGACGAGCCGGGCGTGCTCGCCGATCCGGCCGTGCAGCGGTTCCACGCGCTCGCCCTGCCGCGGCTCCTCCGGGCGGGCCTCGCCCGGGCGACGCGGCTCTCCATCGACGGGCGGGTGGTCGGCGCCTTCTACGGCCTGCGCGACGGCCGGGCCGCCTACGGCTATCTCGGCGGGTTCGACCCGGACTTCGCCTTCGAGAGCCCGGGCGCGCTGCTGCTCGGCGACGCCATCGACGCCGCCTGCGCGGCCGACCTCGCCCGGTTCGACTTCCTGCGCGGGCGGGAGCCCTACAAATACGCCTGGGGCGCCGTGGACCGGCCGAACCACCGCCTCGTGCTGACCCGGCCGTGACGGACCGGCTCGCGGCCATCCTGGACGGGCTCGGCACGGGCGCGCCGCCGAACGTCGTCCTGATGCAGCTCCTCGTCGCGGCCGAGACGCCCGATGCGGCGTCGGCCGCCATCCGGCGCCGGGCCGAGCGCGATCCGGCGGCGGCGGGCCTCGCCCGGCTCCTCGCCGCGCATCCCGGCGCGTTCGCGGCGATCCGGGCCGTGATGGCGGAAGCCGATCACGGCCGCGACGGCGAGGCGGGCCCGGCGCATTGGGCCGCGATCTTCGATCGGCTGGCCGATCTCGCGCCGGAGGCCGGGGTCGCGCTCTACGCCCTCGGCTCGCCGGATCTCCTCGCCGCCGCGACCGCGGAGGTCGTCGCCTGCCTGGAGGGCTGGGACCTGCTGGGGCCGGAGCGCCGCCTCGTCGAGATCGGCTGCGGCATCGGCCGGCTCACGGTGGCGCTCGCCCCCCGGATGGCGGACGCGCTCGGGCTCGACGTCTCGGCCGGCATGATCGCCGCGGCACGGCGGCGCGGGGAGGGGATCGCGAGCCTCCGCTTCGCTCAGGGCTCCGGCCGCGGCCTCGACGGGGTCGCGGACGACAGCGTCGACCTCGTCCTCGCGGCCGACGTCTTCCCCTACCTCGTCGAGGCCGGGTTGGCGGAGCGCCACGTCGCGGAGGCCGCCCGCGCCCTGCGGCCGGGCGGCGCGCTCGCGGTCTTCAACTGGTCCTATCGGGGCGATCCCGCCCTCGACGCCCGCGAGGCGCAGGCCGCCTTCGCGACGGCCGGGCTCGTGGCCGACCGCCTCGGCACCCGCGACCTGGCGCTCTGGGACGCCGCGGCCTTCGTCGCCCGCAGGCCGTCCGGTTCCTGATCAGCCTCCGGCCGGGTCCCGGGCCGCGAGCTCGTCGAGCACGGCCTCCGGGGCGACGTCGCGGGCGAGCTCGGCCACCTCGCCATCCGCCTCGGTCGCGATCTCGAGCCGCTGCGCGATCGCGGCCGTCATGGCGACGAGCCTCGTGATCTCGTGCTCGGCGAGCAGCGAGATCTGCAGGTCGAGGTCGGCGCGCTCCCGGCCCTCCACCGTCATGCGGTTCTGGCTGATGAGGACGAAGGTCGACAGGAAGATCGCCTCGACCGAGGCCGTGGTGCCGAGGATGACGAAGGTCTCGTCCCAGCGCGGCACGCCCGGGATCCAGCCGACGTTCACGAGCACCCAGGTGCCGAACACCACCGCGTGCAGGGCCACGAACACCATGCTGCCCGCGAAGGCCGTGATCCGGTCGGACAGCCGGTCCGCGAGCGAGGCGGTCGCGGCGGCCCGGCGGCGGCGCTCGGCGAGCGACGCGATGTTGCGCGACAGCACCGGGCTCATGCCCGCCGGCTGCGGGGGCGGAACCGTGAGGGAATCGCGCGCGAGCACCGGATCCGCCCCGGCCGTCAGGCGGAGAGGCCCGGCGCGGTCCGGCTGTCCCGGCCGTTGCGGCGCGGCGGCGCCAGCACGGCGTCGAAATAGGCGACCGTCCGTTCGAGCCCGGTCGCGAGCGGCACGGTCGGCGCCCAGCCGAGCACCCGCTCCGCCTTCGAGATGTCCGGCCGGCGCCGGGTCGGATCGTCGACGGGCAGCGGCCGATGGACGATGGCGGAGCTCGATCCCGTGAGGTCGAGGACGCGCCGCACGAGGTCCGACACGGTGAGCTCGATCGGGTTGCCGAGGTTGATCGGGCCGGGCGCCTCGCCCTCGTGGCGGGAGAGTCGCAGGAGACCGTCGACGAGGTCCGACACGTAGCAGAAGGACCGGGTCTGGCTGCCCTCGCCGTAGACCGTGATGTCGGCGCCCTGCAGCGCCTGGCAGATGACGTTCGACACGACCCGCCCGTCGTCCACCTGCATGCGGGGGCCGTAGGTGTTGAAGATGCGGGCGACCCGCACGTCCGCCCGGCCGGCCCGCTCGTAGTCGAAGGTCAGCGTCTCGGCGGCGCGCTTGCCCTCGTCGTAGCAGGCGCGGGGCCCGATCGGGTTCACGTTGCCCCAGTAGGTCTCGACCTGCGGGTGCACGGCCGGATCGCCGTAGACCTCGCTCGTCGAGGCCAGGACGAAGCGCGCGGCGGCGCGTTCGGCGAGTCCCAGGAGGGCGCGCGTGCCGATGATGCTCGTCAGCAGCGTGTGCTCGGGATCGGCCATGTAGTGCGGCGGGGAGGCCGGGCAGGCGAGGTTGAAGATCGCGGCCGGCCGGAACGAGGCGGCCTTCAGGGCCGCCGGGAGCGGCGCCACGACGTCGGCCTCCACGAAGTCGAACCGGGGCTCCCGCTCGAAGCTCTTCAGGTTGGCGCGACGTCCCGTCCGCAGCGAGTCGAGGCAGATGACGTCGGCGCCGTCCGCCAGCAGGGCTTCACAGAGATGCGAACCGATGAAGCCGGCTCCGCCCGCGACGAGGATGGGGCGCGATCGTCGTTCCACCATGTAGCGCTGTCCAATTCGGCCTGTTTCTTTGTCCTTCTTTGTAGATAAACCGGCGCCCCGTCGCCCTTCCTCACGGCATCGTCATTGATCGTACGGACGTCCAGTACATGATCGTACGATGCAGGCGGACTAGTTCGGAGAAGCCGCCTTCCCTAGGAGGCGGCCCCGCGCCGGCCTTGCTCCGGCCCCGCCTCCGACAGGGCCGCCTCGAGCTCCGCGGCCCGGTGGGCGGCCGTGTGGGCGGCGAGGACGCGCTCCCGCCCGGCCCGGCCGAGCGCCCGGCGCTCCGCCTCGGGCAGGGCCAGGACGGCGAGCACGGCCGCGCCGTCGTCGGCGACCAGGATGTCCCGGCCGGGACGCAGCACGTCCTCCATGCCGTCCCAGCGGTCGGAGACGATCGGGACCGCGCAGGAGGCGGCCTCGAAGAGGCGCACGCTCGGCGACCAGCCGGCCGCGATCATGTCGGCCCGCGTCACGTTCAGGGTCCAGCGGCTGGCGGCGTAGAACTCGGGGTGGTCGGCCGGCCCGACATGGGCGAAGCGCTCGACGTTCGGCGGCCAGGCGATGTCGTCCGGGTATTGCGGGCCGGCGACCGCGAAGCGCAGGTCGGGCCGGAGCCGCGCCGGCTCGAGGAGCAGGCGCTCGAGGGTCGGCTGCCGGTCGGGGCTGTAGGTGCCGAGATAGGACAGGTCCCAGCGGACGGGCCGGTCGAGGACCGGGTAGCTCGCGGGGTCGACGGAGCAGTAGAGGGCGCGCGCCCGGGGCGAGCCGTATCGCGCCTCCAGGCGCCGCAGCGTCGGGCCGCCCGTGAAGGAGAGGTACAGGTCGTAGCCGGCGACGAGGTCCGGCGTCAGGTATTCGTGGTCGCCCCGGTCGAGCTTGGCGAGCGTCACGGGCGTGTCGATGTCGTAGAAGGCCGTCCGGCCGTCCGCGACCGCCTGGACGAGGCGTCCGACGGCGACGCCGTCCGGCACGTAGGAGCCGACGATCACGGCGTCCGCGTCGCGGATCGCCTCCCGGTGGGCGTCGAGCCCGTCGAGCCCGTCATAGAGCGCGAGGTGGCAGAAATCGGGGTCCGGCAGGTCGCGGTGGGCCGCGTACCAGGGCACGTCGCGCTCCAGGAACGTCACCGCGTGACCCCGGCTCGCGAAGGCGCGCAGCAGCGCCCGGAAGGTGGTCGCGTGACCGTTGCCCCAGGAGGAGGAGAGAGACAGGCCGAGGACGACCAGCCTCACGCCGCGCTCCGGGCGCGCTTCGCGGCCGCGACCTCGCGCAGGAGCGCGTCGAGTTCGACGCCGCGCCGCTCGTAGGTGTGGTCGGCCACGATCCGGCGCCGGGCGGCCTCGCCGATGGCGCGGGCGCGCTCGGGCGTGAGAGCGCGGACGTGCTCGGCGACGTCGCGGCCGTCGCGGGCGACCAGCACCTCCTCGCCCTCCTTCAGGAAGAGGTCGAGCCCGACCCAATGGTCCGTCACGAGGCAGGCACCGGCGCCCGCGGCCTCGAAGACGCGGGTCGCGGGCGAGAAGCCGACGCTCGCCATCGAGTCGCGGGCGATGTTCAGGACCGCCAGCGACGAGCAGTTGAAGGCGTTGTGCTCGCGCGTGTAGACGTGGCCGAGATGGCGCACGTTGCCCGGCATGGGCTTCGAGTCCCAGCCGTTCCCGCCGATGAGGAACGCGCGCTCGGGCAGCCGGGCGGCGGCGTCGAGGAAGAAGGTCTCGACCCGGGCCTCCCGGTCCGGCAGCCGGTTCCCCAGGAAGGAGAGATCCGCCCGGAAGCGCTCCTCCGCCGGCACCGGATGGTGGGTCGCGGGGTCGAGCGCGTTGTAGATCGGCACGCAGCGCGGCGCGCCCAGCGCCTCGTAGGCGGCCACGACCGGCGGCCCGCCGCCATACGTGATCACGAGGTCCAGCTGCGGCAGCACCTGCCGGCTCGGATGGCCGGGATCGGCCTCGATCTCGGCGAGCGTCGCGGGGGCGTCCACGTCGCAGACCATCCGGATCGCGTCCGGCCGGGCCCGCGCCACGATGCCGTCGAGCAGCTCGCGGTCGAACACGCCGACGCCGCTCGCCTTGACGACGACGTCCGCCCCGCCCGCCTCCGCCAGGACCGACAGGAGGCCGTCCTGCGTCGCCGGATAGACGACGACGCGCGCGTAGTCCGGCGGCTCGATGTCGCGGTGCGCCTGCCGGTCGAAGGCGTCGGGCTCGTAGAACGTGATCGCGTGGCCGTGCCGGGCGAGCGCCGACAGGAGGCCGCGGTAATAGGTGGCCGCGCCGTTCCAGTACGACGAGAGCAGGCTCGATCCGTAGAAGGCGATCTTCATGCGGGTTCCCGGAGGGCGGGGCGCGCGCCGTCCGCGGCCGCCCGGCCGGGCGCGCCCACGATGGCGAGGAGCTCGTCGGCCCGGTGGCGGCAGGTATGGCGCGCCCGGATGGTCTCGAGGCCGTGCCGGACGAGCGAGGCGCGCAGGTCCGGGTCGTCCCGCACGGCGCGGAGCAGCCGCTCCATGTCGGCCTCGTCCCTCGCCATCAGGAAGTCGGTCCCGACCCGGAACAGCCCCTCCGAATCCCGCCAGGGCGCCGACAGGAGCGGGATCCCGCAGGCGAGCGCCTCGAAGACCCGGATGGTCGGCACGCCCGGCAGGCTGTCGACGTAGAAGCGCCGGGGCACGTGCACGGTCGCGAGGTGGCGTGCGAAGAGGGCGGGCGCGCCGGCGTTCGGCGTCCAGCCGTGGTAATGCGCGCCGTGCCGGCCGAGCACCGCGAAGGCGTGGTCCGGGTAGCGGACGCCGTAGATGTCGAGCGGCAGGCCGAGCGAGGCGGCCGGCCGGAAGAGGTAGCCCTCGAGCTCCGCGCTCCGCTCGTCGTCGCCCCAGTTGCCGATCCAGACGAGGCCCTCCCGCTCCGTCGGCTCGGCCGGCGGCCGGAACAGGCGCGTGTCGGCCGCCTCGTGCCAGACGTGGACGCGATCGCCCCAGCCCCAGGCCCGGTAGATCGCCGCAACCGTCTCGCCGAAGGCGAGCACGCCGTCGTAGCCGTCGAGATCGTAGGCCCGCATGGCGTCGGGGTCGCTCGCGGCGCGGTGATGCGTGTCGTGGAAGAGGAGCGTGAACCGGGCGCCCCGCCGGCGCCGCGCCCCGACGGCCGCGACGAGGCCCGGCTCGTTCCATTCGTGCACGATCACGAGGTCGGCCCCGTCCAGCGCGACGTCGAGATCGAAATCGGGGGCGTAGGATTGGGAGCCGAGCTCCGGATAGGCGGACCGGTAGGGATCGAGCCCCTCAGGGCCGTGGTCGCGCAGGAGATTCTCGAGGCTCCAGGCGCCGGCCGGCTCGAAGGCCGTCACGTCGTGGCCGTCGTGGACCAGCTCGCGCAGCACGCCGCGCAGGAAATGCGCGTTGCCGTGGTTCCAGCAGGAGAGGAGCGAATGCGTGAAGTAGACGATCCTCACGAGGCGAGGCTCCACGGCGTGGCCGCGAGCCCGCGGCGATAGACGGCGAGCGTGCCGTCGACGGTCTCGTCGATCCCGTACCGGGCGGATCGCGTCCGGGCCGCCTCCGCGAAGCCGGCCCGGCGGACGGGATCGGTCGCGAGATCGGCGAGCGCGGCGGCGAGCGCGGGCGCGTCGCCGGGCGGCGAGAACAGGGCGGCCCCGTCCCAGAGCTCCCGGAAGGTCGGGATGTCGGACAGGACCAGCGGACAGCCCGCGGCCGCCGCCTCCAGCACGGTCAGGCCGAACGGCTCGTAGAGGGACGGCGCGCAGACGATGGGCCGCGCCGCGAGCTGCGCCGCCATGGCGGCCGCGTCGAGCGGACCGAGCGTCCGGAGCGACGGCAGCGCCGTCCGGGCGCCGTTCGGACCCTCGGTGGGACCCGCCGCCAGGATGGGAAGCGGGACGTCCCGGGCGGCCGCGTCCAGCACGGCCATGCCCTTGCCCTCGTCCCAGAGCCGGCCGGCCGCGAAGACGTGCGGGGCGGCGCCGACAGGCGGCCCCTCGGCCGGGCGGGCCGCGCCGTTGCGCACGCAGTCCGGCGCCCGCGCGAGCCCGTAGGCGTCGGCCGTGACGCGGGCGAAGGCCTCCGTCGGCGCGATCAGGGCGTCCGCCTCCGCATAGGCGCGGCGCACGAGCTCCGTCCGCCACGCGAAGTCCGGCGGCAGCGGCGTGCCCCGCACGGCATCCCACCAGGTCTTCAGGCAGGAGTGGCAGGCGACCACGACCGGGCACGGGAAGGGCGTCCCCGCCAGCAGGGCGGGGCTGTTCAGGTGCACGAGGTCGGCCCGCGTCTCGCGGGCGAGCGCGGCGAGCGCCTGGCCCGCCCGGCCGATCGCGGCGGCGTCCTCCGCGAGCCAGTCGAGCGGCAGGCCCGTCTCCACGACCGTGACGCCGGGTTCGTCGAGGCGGAGCGCGTCCGGGTCCGGGACGGGGCCGAGCACGGCGAGCGTCACGGCGACGCCGCGCCGGGCGAGGCCCGCCGCGAGGCCGGCCGCGTAGGTCCGGACGCCCCCGACCGCATCCGTCGTCAGCAGCACGCGCAGGCCGCCATCCGCCATGGCCATCAGGCCGCGCCCCGCTGCGTCGGGAGAGGCAGGCCGCGCTCGTCCGCGAGCCAGCGCAGCAGCGCCTCGATGCCGCGCCGCCAGGGAACGGGACCGCGCAGGCCGAGGGCGGCCCGGGCGGCCCGGGCGTCGGCCACGAACCAGCGCTGGTCGCCCGCCCGCCAGTCGCCGAAGCTCGTCGCGACCGGCCGGCCGACGAGGTGTTCCAGGTGCTCGAGCAGGTCCCGCAGGCTGATGGCGTTGTCGGGCCCGCCGCCGAGGTTGAAGGCGCGTCCGGCGACCTCGCCGGACCGCCGCCAGGCCGCCAGATAGGCGTCGACCGCGTCCGAGACGTCCATCACGTCCCGCACCTGGGAGCCGTCGCCGTAGATCGAGATCGGCTCGCCCTCGAGCGCCCGGATGGCGAAATGCGCCACCCAGCCCTGGTCCTCCGTGCCCATCTGGCGCTGTCCGTAGATGCAGGACATGCGCAGCACGCAGGCCGGCACGCCGAAGGAGCGCGCGTAGTCGAGCACGTACTGGTCGGCGGCGCCCTTGGAGCAGCCGTAGGGCGTGTGGAAGTCGAGCGGGCGGGTCTCCGGGATGCCGTGGCGTGCGACGGCGGCATCGCGCGGACGGTAGGCGCGGTTGGTCAGCTCGAGGTCGACGTCGGCCAGGTCGCCGTAGACCTTGTTGGTCGAGGCGAAGACCAGCGGCGGGGGGTCGGGCCGGCGGCGCAGCGCCTCGAGCAGCCCGAAGGTGGCCCGGACGTTCGTGTCGAAATCCTCGACGGGGTCGACGAGGCTCGTCGTCACGGCGACCTGGGCCGCCATGTGGAACACGGCGGACGCCTCTCGCGCCGCGGCGCCGAGCTGGTCGGCGTCCCGGATGTCGGCCCGCACGACGGAGATCCGGGCCGGGTGCCGGGCCTCGAGCCAGGCGAGGTTCCGCTCGACGCCGGCCCGCTTCACGGCGTCGTAGACGAGCACGTCGTGCCCCTCGGAGGCGAGCCGGTCGGCGATGTTCGAGCCGATGAAGCCCGCTCCGCCCGTCACCAGGATGGGCCGACGCCCTCCGGCCGCCGGCGCCGCCGGGACGTCGCTCAACCCACCAACCCCCGGGCTTCGAGCTCGCGCCGGGCCTCGGCGACGCGGTCCTGGGCCGTGTCGCGCTCCTGCCGGGCGACCCACTCGGCGAGTTCGGCGAGCCCTTCGCCGAAATCGGTCGCCGCCGCGTAGCCGAGCTCGGCCTGCGCCTTGCCGATGTCGGGAATGTTGTGGCGCACGTCGCCCGTGCGGGCCTTGCCGGTGATCTCCGGGGGCAGGTCGGGCCGCCCCATCGACTCGGCGAGCCGCGTCGCGACCTCCGTCACGGTCCGGTCCTCGCCGGAGCCGATGTTGTAGATGCCGCCCGCCGCCTCCGGCCGCGCGAGGGCGAGCCGGAAGGCCCGCGCCACGTCCGCCACGTGGACGAAGTCGCGCCTCTGCGCGCCGTCCTCGAAGACGAGCGGCCGGTTGCCGTTGGCGATGCGCGAGGCGAAGATCGCGAGGACGCCCGTGTAGGGGTTCGAGAGCGCCTGGCCGGGCCCGTAGGCGTTCCACAGCCGGAGAGCCACGCCCTCCATGCCGTAGACGGGCGAGAGCGTCAGGGTCAGCTGCTCCTGCACGTATTTCGTCAGCGCGTAGACGGAGGCGAGGTTCGGACGCTTGGTCTCGGGCGTCGGCACGGGCACGAGCGGCGTGCCGGCGGCGTCGACCGGATCCCAGGGCTGGTCGGGGCGGGTGCGGGGCACGCGCACGGCGTTCTCGACGAGCGTGCCGTCCTGCGAGCGGTACAGGCCCTCGCCGTAGATCGACATGGAGGAGGCCACCACGACGCGGCGCACGGGACGGGCGATCAGCTGCTGGAAGAGGACGGCCGTGCCGAGATCGTTGACCGAGACGTATCGGTCCACCGCGTACATGCTCTGGCCGACGCCGACCTCGGCCGCGAGATGGATGACGGCGTCGCTGCCCTTCAGGGCGCCCGCGACCGCCGCCTCGTCGCGCACGTCGCCCTCGATCAGCTCGACGTCGCGGTGCAGCGCCTCCGGGCGGCCGCGGCCCCCGTGCACCTGGTCGATGAGGCTGTCGAGCACCCGCACGCGGTGCCCTTCGGCGAGCAGCGCGTCGGCGACGTAGCGGCCGATGAATCCGGCGCCGCCCGTGATGAGGACCGTCTCTGCCACTCTCGCTCCCGGCTGACGGGCCGGTCGCCCGCAGGTGCCGGACCGCTAGTCGCGGCCGGGCGGCGATAAAACCCTCAGTCCAGTCTCGTACATTGCACCAGCGCCGCCCGGTATCGGGCGGCTTCCCGGGCGTGCCGGTCCCGCTCGGGGCCGGGCGCTGCGGCCGCCGCCGCCATGGTGGCGGCGCCGTGCCAGAAGGCGGCGTAGCAGGGTCGCAGGACCGCGAGCAGCGCCGCGTCGACGGCGCGGCCGGCGCTCTCCGCGACGGCCCGGAGGAGCCGGTCGGTCTCGCCGGGCGCGAGGTCGAACTCGACCGACGCTCCCGCCACGTCCCAGGCCGGGTCCTGCGGGCCAACGAGATCGTGACCGGCATGGTGGTCGACCGCGTCGGTCTTGAGGATGCCCTCGGGCACGACGATCCATTCCCAGGCGTGGAGGCGGTTGTCGGTGAGGATCGGCGCCCGTCTCGCCTCCAGGCCGTCGATCCGGCTCGCCATGCCGTCGGCCCAGGCGGCGGTGCCGGGCACGTCCCGGCCGTTCCGGCGCGCCATCGCCAGGAGGTCGGCGAGCGTGGCGCCGCCGCGGTCCGGGTCCGGGAAGACCCGCGCCCGGAATCCGAGATAGGCGGCGAGCCGATCGAGGAGGGCCGGGCGGTCGCCCGCGGGGTCGAGCGGACGCGCGTCCTCGCGCCAGCGTTCGGCCGTGAAGCCGTGCCGCCAGGCGAGCGGCTCCGGCACGAAGCCCGCCGCCGCCAGCCGCCGCGCCATCGCGAACCGCGTCCGGCCGATCCGGCCGATCCCACCGAAGCGGAGAAGCAGCGGGCCGTCGACCGTCGGCAGCAGGATCTTGCGCGCCTCGGCCCAGGGATGGGCGGGCGCCTCCGGCAGGCCGCGCAGGTCGCGCCATCCGCCTCCCGTGATCTCGCGGAGCGCGCCGGCGGGGGGACCGGCCAGATCGGCGAACCAGGCCTGCAGGCGCCGCGACGGGTCGGCGCCCTCCCGCACGAGCGCGTCGAACGGCACGGTCCGGCGATCCGCCGCGGCCCAGAAGGATCGGACGGCCGCGCCGGCCTCGGGTCCCGGGCCGCCGTCGTGGCCGGGCAGCACGTGGATCCGGTCCGCCGGGACGCCGAGGCCCGCGAGCCAGGCGCC
>JAEUAC010000130.1 GCA_019695455.1 Methylorubrum extorquens
TTCGTCGTCTTCACCATGCGGAGACGCGACGATCGTGACATGATCCGGCCGATCAGCGTGCGCTACATGCATCGTCGGGAGGTGGGACGTTATGTTGAAGAGACTTCCTGACCTGAAGACGGACGAGGAGGCGGAGCGGTTCGTCGCGACGGCCGACCTGTCCGAATACGACCTCTCGAGCTTCGCTCCTGCACGGTTCCGCTTCGCGCCGCAGGACGCGGCCCGCGAGCCGGTCACCCTCCCGGCCGACCTCCTCAGGCGGGTCGACGCCGAGGCCGAGAAGGCCGGGACGTCGCGGGACGACTTCATCCGGCGTGCCCTGGAAGATGCGCTCGGAGGCCTCGCCGCATGATGCGCCCGGGCCTGCCGCGACCGGCCATGTCATCATCCTGACGCGTTCGTGGGCGAGCCGACCGGTCGCATGATCGATACCGACGGCCGCCCGCTCCACGTCACCTGGCGCTACGACCGCGCCGAGGTGATCGCCGACGCCGTCGTGCACGCCGTCGGCATCGCCTTCGCGCTGGCGGGCGGGACGGCGCTCGTGGTGCTGGCGGCCCGGTGGGCGGACGGCGCGCAGGTGGCGGGCGTGGTCGTCTACGCGCTGAGCCTCGTCGCGCTGCTCTCGGTCTCGGCGGCCTACAATCTCTGGCCGGTCTCCCGGACGAAGTGGCTGCTGCGACGGGCGGACCACGCGCTGATCTTCGTCCTGATCGCGGCGACCTACACGCCCTTCGTGTCGCGCTTCCCGTCCGGCTGGGTCGCGGGCGCGCTGCTCGTCGGCGTGTGGACCGTGGCGCTGGTCGGCGCCGGGCTGAAGATCGCGCTGCCGGGCCGGCTCGACCGGCTCTCCATCGTCCTGTGCGTGCTGCTCGGCGGGAGCGGGGCCCTCGTCTACGACACCGTCGCGGCCGCGCTGCCGCCCTCCACGGTCGGCCTCATGATCGCCGGCGGCGTCACCTACGTCGCCGGGATCGTCTTCCACCTCTGGCACGGGCTCCGCTTCCAGAACGCCCTCTGGCACGGCTTCGTGCTCGTCGCGTCCATCCTGTTCTACTCGGCCGTGCTCGACGGGGTCGTGCTCGCCTGAGCGGCCGCGAGGGCGTCGGGCGTGTCGACGTCCAGCGCGACGCCCGCGTCGCGGACCGGCCAGTCCACCACGCCCGGGCGGTCGCGCAGGAGCGGCCCCGCGCCCGCGTCGCCCGCGAGGGCCGCGATCTCCGGCGCGAGCCGGGCGGCGAGGAGGACGGGGTTGCCGCGCCGCCCCGCGAAGGTCGGCACGAGCGCGTCCGGCCGCCCGGCCCGCAGCCAAGCGGCGGCGAGGTCGTCCAGCAAGCCCGCGCCGACCCGCGGCATGTCGCCCAGCATCACGACGACCCCCTCGAGGCCCGGCGGCAGGGCCGCGAACCCGGCCCGCAGCGAGGTCGAGAGCCCGTCCGCATAGGCCGGGTTGGCGATCGGCGTCAGGTCGAGCCCCGCGAGGGCGCGCGCCACGGCCGCCTCCGCGTGGCCCGTCACGACGAGGACCGGCCGCAGCGAGGAGGCGAGCGCCGCCTCCGCGGCGTGACGCACGAGAGGGCGGCCGTCGAGGAGGGCGAGAAGCTTCGGATCCGCGCCGAACCGCGTTCCCCGCCCGGCCGCGAGCAGCAGGATGCCGACCCGGCTCATTCCGGATCGGGCTCGCCGCCGGCCCTCGGCTGCGGCCGCGACACGATCTCCATGAGGAGGCCGCCGACGCCGAGCCGGGTGATGTCGGACCGCGTGACGGGCAGCCCGGCGAGGAGCCGGTGCAGCATCCAGTCGAAGCCGTTCTCCTTCGGCGAGCGCGCGCAGCCGGGAGCGCCGATCACGGGCTTGCCGGCGAGGCGACCGACGAGGAGCAGGTTGCCCGGGTCGACCGGCATGCCGAAATGCTCGATCGAGCCGCCGGCGGCCTCGATCGCGGCCGGGATGACGTCCCGCCGGTCGGCGATGGCGGAGGCGCCGAACACGACCACGAACTCGGCCGGCCCCGCGACCAGGGTGCGGAGCTGGCTGGCGAGCGCGTCGGTCTCGTGATCGCAGCGCCGCTCGTCGACGATGGCGGCCCCCGTCGGCGCGAGTCGGTCCTCGAGGACGCGCAGCGTCTTCTCGACCGTCGCCGGCTTCAGGCCCGGCAGCAGCGTCGAGGCGACGCCGACCCGGGCCACGCGCCAGGGCAGGACCCGCACGATCGGACCGGACGCGGCCGCCGCGACCGCCGCCGCGAGCGCGGCGCCCGGCACGGCGAAGGGGATGATCTTGATCGTCGCGACCATCTCGTCGCGGACGACCGGCTTCCAGTTCGCGAGCGTCGCGAGCGTCAGGCTCTCGTCGACCGCGTTGATGGCGTCCACCCGCGCCGCGTCGATGGCGAGGAGGCCGTCCGTCGCGGCGAACAGGTTCGCCCGGCCCGTGAAGGCCTCGTCCTGCCGCGTGCCGTCGCCCGCGACCGCCTCGGCCAGCCGTGCCGCGGCGGCATCCTCGGCCACGTCTCCGGGTTCCAGGCGGGCCGCGACCAGCGTCCCGATCCCGTGGTCCGCCAGGCGCAGGCGCGTTTCGGTCGTGACGACGCTCCCCTTCCTGAGGGTGACGTCGCCGAACCGGAGCGTGTGGACGGAGATGGCGCCATCCGCCTCCGCGATCGGGATGCGGCCGAACCTCACGCCCCGTGGGCCCGCCCGCCGCGGAGCACGCTGACCATCTCGGCGAGGATCGAGATCGCGATCTCGGCGGGGCTCACGGCCCCGATGGCGAGGCCGATCGGCGCGTGGATCCGGGCCCCGTCGGCCTCGCCGAACCCCGCCTCGCGCAGCCGCTCGAGGCGCTTCGCATGGGTGCGGCGCGAGCCGAGCGCGCCGATGTAGAAGCACTCCGCCCGCAGGCCCGCGACGAGGGCCGGATCGTCGATCTTGGGATCGTGCGTCAGGCAGAGGAGGGCCGTGTAGCGGTCTAGGCCGCCGATCCGAGGAAGGGCGTCGTCCGGCCATTCGGCGAGCAGCCTCACGTCCGGGAACCGGTCCGGCGTCGCGAAGGCCGTGCGCGGGTCGACGATCGTCACGTCGAGATCGAGCCCCTTCGCCATCGGCGCCAGCGCCTGGCTGATGTGGACGGCCCCGATCGCGATCACGCGCACGGGCGGCATCTGCACGGCGCAGAAGGTGGCGC
>JAEUAC010000247.1 GCA_019695455.1 Methylorubrum extorquens
AGGTCGCCTGCGGCCCGAAGGGCGGGTTCTCGCCGAGGCCGATCTCCTCGTGCTTGTAGTTCGTGGTGCCGAACGCGAACCGGATCGCCTCGACGGCATCCAGCGAGGGCCGCAGCTCGCCCTTCGCAAAGACCTTGTCCTGGTTCATGTCGATCCGGGTGCGGCTCTCCGCGGAATCGAGGCCCGGGATCCGATAGTTCGCGTGGAAATGCGAGAAGCCGAGCCCGACATAGCCGTTCGGCAGGATGTACGAGACGCCCGCCGCGGCCCCGTCGGAGCGGGCGGCCGAGTTCGCCTGGATGCCGTCCGGCGTGCGGTAATCGTCCGACGAGCGGGCGAACCAGTCGGCATGGACGGCGACGTTGCCGGCTCCCGCGTCCACGGCGCTCGACGTGTCGCGTCCGCCGTCCACGGAGGACACGCCCGCGCTCGTGCGGGCCGCGATCCCGCCCGGCGGGATGAAGGACGGAACGCGGTTGTTCGTCGCCGAGACGACGCCCCCGATGGCGCCCGAGCCGTAGCGCAGCGTCGCCGGGCCGCGCACGACCTCGATCCGGTCGGCCGCCTGGGGGTCGACCGGGACGGCGTGGTCCTCGCCGAGCGCCGAGACTCCGCCCTCGCCGATCCCGTTCTCCTGGATGCGGACCCGGAAGTTGTCGAGGCCGCGGATGATGGGCCGGCTCGCCCCGCCCGGCGCGAAGCTCGATCCCGTGATGCCGGGCCGCGTGAACAGGAGGTCGCCGAGCGTGCGGGAGCCGTCGCGGTCGATCTCGGAGCGCGTGACCACCGTCACGGGCGCGAAGGTGTCGTCCACGATCACGGGCGGCGCGAGCGCCGCCCCGCCCGCGCCGGCATCGGCCCGGCCCTGGCGGCCGATGGGCGAGGGCGAGGTGACGGTCACCTCCGGCAGGGCGGTCTCCTGCGCCCCGGCCGCGCCGCCTCCCGCCATGGCGGCCGCGGCCACCGGGCCCAGCAGCCCGCGCATCGTGATCCTCATCGTGCCCCGCTTGTCGTGACGTTGTAATGTTGCATTGATGGGGCGCGGGTCGGGCCGCGCCCGTGATCCTCAGCCCGCCAGGGCCTCGGTGAGCGCCCGGACGTTCGACCTCATCATGGCGACGTAGGTCGGGGCCGGGCCGTCCGGCGGCGTCAGCGTGTCCGCGTAGAGCCGGCCGCCGATCCGGGCGCCGCTCTCGCTGGCGATCTGCTGCATGAGGCGGGGGTCGGCGACCGTCTCGAGGAACACGGCCGGGATCTTCGCCTGCCGGATCTGCCGGATGATGCGGCCGACGTCGCGCGCCGTCGGCTCGCCCTCCGTCGAGACGCCCTGGGCGGCGAGGAAGCGCAGGCCGTAGGCGCGGGCGAAGTACGCGAAGGCGTCGTGCGTCGTCACGATCTCGCGCCGGTTCTCCGGCAGGGTCACGATGGCCCGCCGGATCTCGGAATCGAGCGCGTCGAGTTCGGCGAGGTAGCGGGCGGCGCGCTCCCGATAGACGGCGGCTCCGGCCGGATCGGCCGCCGCGAGCGCGTCGCGGATGGTGGCGACGTAGAGCTTGACGTTGCCGACGTCCTGCCAGGCATGGGGGTCCTGGCCGTGCTCGTGGCCGTGCCCATCCTCCCCGGCGAGCGGCTTCACGCCGCGCGAGGCCGTGACCAGCGTGCCCTTCGCGCCGGCCGCCTTCACGAGGCGCGGCAGCCAGCCCTCGAAACCGAGCCCGTTGGCGACGATCAGCTTCGCCTCGGCGAGGCGCCGGGCATCGGCCGGGCTCGGCTGGAAGACGTGCGCGTCCCCGCCCGGGCCGACCAGCGTCGTGACGGCGACGCGGTCGCCGCCCACCTGCCGGACGAGATCGGCCAGGATGGAGAAGGTCGCGAGGACCGGCAGGGGCGGCGTCGCCTGGGCCCGGGCCGGGCCGGCGAGCAGGAGGGCCGCCCCGGCGAGGAGGTGGCGACGGGTGGGAGACGGCATCGGGGATCCGGAACGACGGCGACGATGCAACGTTATTGCATTGCCGAACCGGAGCCGCAAGCGGTTGCCCGCGGTCGCGTCAGCCCCTGGCCCGCCGGAGGACCGGGACGAAGACGCCGCCCTGCGGGCCGATCAGCGCAGAGACGAGGTAGAGGGCGCCGGCCGCGAGCACGATCGCGGGGCCGGACGGCAGGTCCGCGTAGTAGGACACGAGCAGGCCCGCGACGCTCGACAGGAGCCCGGCCAGCACGGAGGTCGCCAGCATGCCGGGCAGCGTCGCCGACCAGAGCCGCGCCGTCACGGCCGGCAGCAGCATGATGCCGACGGCCAGCATGGTGCCGAGCGCCTGGAAGCCGCCGACGAGGTTCAGCACGACGAGCGCCAGGAAGGACAGGTGCACGGGGCCGCTCGCCCGCGACACGAGCCGCAGGAAGAGCGGGTCCACGCATTCCAGGACGAGCGGCCGGTAGGCCACGGCGAACCAGACGAGCGTCGTCGTGGCGACCGCGCCGAGGAGGATCAGCGCCTGGTCGTCGAGGCCGAGCACCGTGCCGAAGAGGATGTGCAGGAGGTCGACGTTGGAGCCGCGCAGCGAGACCAGCATCACGCCGAGCGCGAGCGAGATCAGGTAGAAGGCGGCGAGGCTCGCATCCTCCCGCAGGATGGTGGCGCGCGCCACGAAGCCCGACAGGAGCGCGACCGCGAGGCCCGCCACGAGCCCGCCCGCCGCCATGGCGGGCAGCGACAGCCCGGCCGCCAGGAAGGCGAGCGCCGCGCCCGGCAGGATCGCGTGGCTCATCGAATCCGTCATGAGGCTCATGCGGCGCAGCACGAGGAACACGCCGAGCGGCGGCGCGGAGATCGATAGCGCCACGCAGCCGACGAGCGCCCGGCGCATGAAGGCGAATTCGGCGAAGGGCGCCAGGAGGTCGACCGTCACGGCGCCGCGCTCCGCACGGGCCCGAGATCCGGCGGGGCGTGGTCGTGCTGGCAGATGGCGTCGCCCGGCCGCATGCGATCGAGATGGGCGGGCACGAGCACGTCCGCCGTCGCGCCCCAGGCGATCGGCCGTCCGGCGAGCAGCAGCGCGCGCGGGAAATGCGCCCGCACCTGCGCGAGGTCGTGCAGGGCCGCGACCACCGTCCGGCCCTCGCGCCGCCAGTCCAGCAGCACCTGGACGAGGTCCTGCGTCGTGTGCGCGTCGACGGCCGTGAACGGCTCGTCGAGGAGGATCACGGGCGCGTCCTGGAGGATGGTGCGGGCGAACAGGACGCGCTGCATCTGGCCGCCCGACAGCGCCCCGATGGGCCGCCCCGCGAGATCTGCGAGCCCGACCCGGCCGAGCGCCGCCTCCACGCGCGCGGCGCCCGCCGCCCCGAGCCGCCGGAAGGCGCCGAGGCGCCGCCACAGGCCGGCCGCCACGAAGTCGAACACGCCGATCGGGAAGGTGCGGTCGATTTCGGGCCGCTGCGGCAGGTAGGCGATGTCGGCGATCGTGCGGCCGGGCCGCTCGATGCGGCCGGCGACGAGCAGGGCGTCCCCGACGATGCCGCGCAGCAGCGTCGACTTGCCGGCGCCGTTCGGCCCGAGCACGGCGAGGAGCTCCCCGTCCGCGACGCTCCCGTCGACATCCTCCACGGCCGGCCGGCCGCCCCCGCCCGGATGGCCGAGCGCCACGCCGTGGAACGCGAGCGCCGTCACGCCAGCGCCCAGGCGATCGCGAGCCAGAGCAGGCCCGACAGGAGCGCGGCCGCGGCCAGCCTCTCGGCGACGCCCGAACGGCCGACGATCACGGACAGGGAACGGGAAGGAGAGGCGGCCACGGCCCGATCTGCGAAGCGGAATGCAAGGTTATAACCCCCATACCGGCTCGCCGCCCCGGACGCCACCCGGCCG
>JAEUAC010000188.1 GCA_019695455.1 Methylorubrum extorquens
CATGGTCGCCTCCTTCAGCCGCGGCCGGCTTCGCCGCCCGAGGCGGCCTGCTTGATGCCCGCGACGACACGATTGTAGGTGCCGCAGCGGCAGATGTTCGTGATCTCGGCCCGGATGTCGGCGTCGCTGGGCTTCGGGTTCTGGGCGAGCAGCGCCGCCGACGCCATGATCATGCCGGCCTGGCAATAGCCGCATTGCGGAACGTCGAGCGCGAGCCAGGCCTTCTGAACCGGATGGCCGCCATCCGGCGACAGCCCCTCGATGGTGACGATCTTCTGGTCCTCGGTCACGGCGGAGACCGGGAGGGCGCAGGAGCGCGTCGCGACGCCGTCGAGATGCACCGTGCAGGCGCCGCACTGGGCGACGCCGCAGCCGTACTTCGTGCCCGTGAGGCCGAGCTGCTCGCGGATGACCCACAGGAGGGGCGTGTCGGGTTCGACCTCGACGTCCCTCGTCGTGCCGTTGATCGTCAGCCGCGGCATTAGCATCGTCTCCCCGTAGGCGACGATCCTCACTTCGATTTGGAGAAAGTCAAATCAAGACGAGTTCATCGCCCTCCGGTTCGGCTGGTGCCGGACTGGATCAGGGCGCGGCCTTCTTTCCCGTGGCGTCGAACTGCTTGAGGTAGGCGATGAGGTCCGTGATGCGCGCGTCCTCCTTGAGCCCGGCATAGATCATCTTCGTGCCCGGCATCTGGCCGCGCGGGTCCTTGATGTAGGTGCGGAAGTTGGCCTCGTCCCAGGTCAGGTCCGACCCCTTGTTGGCCGGAGAATAGGCGTAGCCCTCGACGGACCCCGCCTTGCGGCCGAACATCCCGTTCAGCTGCGGGCCGATCCCGTTGCGGGCCGTCTCCCCGACCTGATGGCAGGCGCGGCACTGGCCGAAGACGCGCTCGCCGGCCGCCACGTCCTGGGCCCGAGCCGGGACGCATGCCGCCGCGAGCGCCGTGCCGAGGATGATCGATGCGAACGGGAACGATGTCATGGCAACTCCGCCGGCCGGTCCATGCGGTGCACGGTCCGGTACAATGCGGTCGACGGCAAACGGCTCCGTCCAGGCCGGCCCGCCGCAGGGTCTCCCGCTCGACGGGGGCCGACGCGGCCCCCGCGGCGATTCGGCCACAGCCGCGAATCAGTTGCGGACAAACCTCCGTCAACCGTTGGCTAACGTATCGTTAACAGATATCGCAGATGCCAGCGGGTGCGTGCGGCGAGTAGCGTCATGGGTCGGGTGCTGTGGGATCGGGTCAGCTGGCTGGTCGATCGGGGGCCGCGAGCCTTGCTCGTGGGAGGCGTCCTGGTCGTCGCGAGCAGCGGCGTGCCGCTCCTCTCGGGTGAGGACAAGAGCTCGCTCGGCGGACCCGCGACGGTCCGGGCCGGCTCTCCCGACGACACGCCGATCGTCCTCGCCGCCGTCACGAACCCGGCCCTGATCGAGCCTGCGGCGCCGGCGCCGGCACCGCTTGCGGACCGTCCCGTCGCCGAGGCCTCGCCCTCCCCCGTCGTCGCGCCCGAGAACCCGATGTCGGGCGCCGCGCCGACGCTCGACACCTGGCAGCAGGCGGCCGCCGAGCCCGTCCCGGCCCGGCCCGAGCCGCGCGCCCTGCCGGAGACGCGGAGCGACTGGACCGCGGCCACCATCGGCGATCTCACGCCCGACGCGCCGAAGCCGCAGATCGTCCCGCCCCTGCCGCCGCGCGCGCTCCTGAAGACGACGCCGGCGCCGGCCGGCCTGCCCGCGACCGTGCTCGGCACCTGGGTGCCGAACCGCGACGTCTGCGCCGATCCGGCCTCGTCCGACTACCTGCCGCTCGTGATCAGCCGCTCCGCCGCCAAGGCCGGCGAGGGAAGCTGCACCTTCCTGTCGAAGAAGCAGGTCGGCCGCGCCTTCAAGGTCACGGCCGATTGCACCGACGGCACCTCCACCTGGTCGGCCAACGTGACGCTCTCGGTCGTCAACCGGCGGCTGACCTGGGCGAGCGAGCGCGGGATCGAGACCTACGAGCGCTGCGAGCGCGCCCCGGTCGTGGCCTCGAAGGCCAAGGCCGAACGGGTCGCGGCGGCGAGGAAGCCGGCCCGCGCCGCCCGCGCCGAGCCGAAGAAGGCGACCGTGAAGATCACGAGCGGCTCCGGCCCGACGCAGCTCGTCACCGTCCTGCGGCGCTAGCCGCGGCGCAGGCCGAGGGCACGCGCCGCGGCGCGCAGCTCGTCCAGGAACAGGCGCGACAGCCGCGACAGCGGCCGACCCGGCGGCTCCAGGATCTGCGCCCGGATCTCGACGGGCGGCCTGAGCGGGATGCGGGCGATGCCGGGCTCGGGCGATCCGAGACCCCAGAACGGATCGATCACGGCGACCCCCGCGCCGGCACGCGCCATGGCGCACGCCACCGACGACTGGTTCACCTCGACGGCGATCCGGCGGCGCAGGCCGGCCGCCCGGAAGCTCTCCTCGACCAGCGCGCCGAGCGGCAGCGAGCGGCTGAACGAGATCAGCCTGAAGGGCTCGAGATCCGCCGGCCCCACGCTGCGCCGCCCCGCGAGCGGATGGCCCGGGTGCACGGCGCAGATCAGCTCGGAGGCGCAGACATCCTGCGCGCCGCCCTCGAACCGCGTCAGGGGCGAGAGCGCGAGGCCGAAATCGACCAGCGACCCGTTGACCTGCCGGACGACGGCGAAATTATCCATGGCCTGCACGGTGATGCGGACGTTGGCTCGCTCGCGGCCGAAGGCCGCCACCGCGAGCGGCACGAGATTGTCGGCGAGCGTCGGCGTCGCGGCGACGTGCAGCGTCCCGATCGTGGCCGTCGCGAGGTCCTCCACCAGCCGGTTGATCCGGTCGACCCCGTCGAAGACCCGGTCGAGATCGGCGAGCAGGATGCCGGTCTCGCTGGTCGGCTGCAGCCGGCCCTGCCGGCGCACGAAGAGCGGAAACCCCGCCGCCGCCTTGCAGTCCCGCAGCGCGACGCTGATCGCGGGCTGCGAGATGCCGAGGATGGCGGCGCCTCCCGTGACCGATCCGGCCCGGCCGACGGCCCGGATGATCTCCAACTGGCGGAACGTGAGCGACATAAGCTCAGGTTATATCGAAATAACCGGCGCGCGATTGTCCTTAAGTCGGCCGCTGCCTAAGCCTCGCCCATGATCCTGGCGCAGCGTTCCGCATGACCATCGTGGCGATCGAGAGCTCGATCGTGTCGATCCCCTTCGACATGGGCGGGCCGCCCGCGAGCTTCGCCGGCAGGCCCTGGACCCATCTCGACATCCTGCTCGTCCGGGTCGAGACGCATGACGGCCTCGTCGGCTGGGGCGAGGCCTTCGGCCATGCCGGCATCGACGCGACCCGGGCCGCGCTCGACGCGATCGTGGCGCCGCTCGTCGTCGGGCAGGACGAGGGCGACATCCGCGACCTGAGCCGCCGCGTCCTGCACGCGACGCACCTCCTCGGGCGCAACGGCGCCTTCGTGTACGCCTTCTCGGGCATCGAGATCGCCCTCTGGGACATCCTCGGCAAGCGCGCGGGCCAGCCGCTCGCGCGGCTGCTCGGCGGCAGCGGACGCCGCGATCTCGGCGCCTATGCGAGCCTCCTCGCCTACAACGACGCCGGTCTGGCGGCCCGGAACACGCGCGCGGCCTGCGAGGCGGGCTACCGGCACATCAAGCTGCACGAGGTCACGGACGCGGCCGTCGCGGCCTCCGTCGAGGCGGCGGCGCCGTTCGGCGCGCGCGTCATGGCCGACGTGAACTGCGCCTGGAGCGTGCCGGTCGCCTGCGCCATGGCCGACACCTTCGTGCCGCACGACCTCCTCTGGCTCGAGGAGCCGGTCTGGCCGCCCGAGGACGTTCACGGCCTCGCCCGCGTGCGCGAGCACGGCATCCCGATCGCGGCCGGCGAGAACGTGGCCGGCCTGTTCGGCTTCAAGGCGCTGATCGAGGCCGGCGCCATCGACATCGCCCAGCCCTCCGTCACCAAGGTCGGCGGCGTCGGCGAGATGATGCGCGTCATCGCGCTCTGCGACGCGCACGGCATCCAGGTCGCGCCGCACTCGCCCTATTTCGGGCCCGGCTTCGTCGCCACGCTCCACATCGCGGCCGCCCTCGTCGAGGAGCCGCTGGTCGAGGTCCTGTGGCTGACCATGCCGGAGAACCCGTTCGACCCCTGGGTCAGGTGCGAGAACGGCCGCGTCCGCGTGCCCGACGGCCCCGGCCTCGGCTGCGACCCCGATCCCGCGATCGTCGCCCGCCACCTGCGCGGCGACGTCGTCCGCACGGAAGCGCCCCGCCCATGATGAAGGTCGACTCCGTCACGACGCGGCCCGTCCGCCTTCCGCTCGAGAAGCCGATCGGCTCGGCCCTCGGACCGATCGCGTCCTTCGGCTGTATCCTCGTGTCCGTGCGCGCCGGCGGCCTCGTCGGCGAGAGCCTGATGTTCACCCTGAACGATCGTCGCACGGCCATCCTGCGCGGCATGATCGACGCGCTGGCCGACCAGATCGTCGGGCACGACGCGGGCCACATGGCCGGCTTCTGGACCCGCGCCTGGCGGGACATCAACTTCCTCGGCCACAAGGGCGTCTCGGTGGTCGGAATCTCGGCCATCGACGCGGCCCTCTGGGACCTGTTCGGCAAGAGCGTCGGCCAGCCGCTCTATCGCGTGCTCGGCGGCGCGAGCGACCGCGTGCCGACCTATCATAGCGGCGGCCTCTGGCTCGACCGCTCGATCCCCGAGCTCGTGGCCGAGGCCGAGGGCTTCGTCGCCGCCGGCTTCCGGGCCGTGAAGATGCGGCTCGGCGCGGGCGACACGGCGACGGACATCGCGCGCGTCCGGGCGGTCCGGGAGGCGATCGGCCCCGGCATCCGCCTGATGGCGGACGCGAACCAGGGCATGGACGAGGCGGGCGCCATCCGGCTCGGGCGCCGTCTCGAGGAGTTCGACCTCACCTGGTTCGAGGAGCCGCTGCCGGCCTGGGACCTCGACGGACTGGCGCGGGTCGCGGCCGCGCTCGACACGCCGATCGCGTCCGGCGAGACGGATTACAGCCGCTACGCCTTCCGGCGCATGCTGGAACTCCGGTCTGCCGACATCCTGATGCCCGACCTGCAGCGCTGCGGCGGCGTCACGGAATTCATGCGGATCGGCCATCTCGCCTCGGCCCACGACGTGCCGATCGCGAGCCACCTCTTCCCCGAGCAGAGCCTGCAACTCCTCGGCGCACTGCCCAATACGTTCTACCTCGAGTACATGCCGTGGTTCTCGCGGCTGTATCGCGAGGACCTCGCCTTCGAGGACGGGGCGGCGATCGTGCCGGAGAGGCCCGGTTTCGGCTTCACCTTCGACGACGAATACGTGACAAGTCTGGAGCGGTAAGAGGCGCGCAAGACGCCCGGGCCGGCACTACGAGGGAGGACAGGATCATGACGTTCAACAGACGGTCGATCGTGCTCGGCGGCGCGGGGCTCACGGGCGCCGCGGCTCTGGGCTTCCCGCGTCCCTCGATCGCCCAGGCGGAGCCGCTGCGGATCGGCTGGCTCGCCGCCATGACGGGCGCGAGCTCGGCGCCTGCGGTCGGCTTCAACCGCGGCGTTGTCTTCGCGGCCGAGATGCTGAACGCCGCCGGCGGCGTGAAGGGCCGCAAGGTCGAGATCGTCACGCGGGACACGCAGGGCGACCCGACCAAGGCCGTGAACGCGGCCCAGGAGATGATCAGCCAGGCGAAGGTCCACGCGATCTGGGGGCCGACCAATTCGGGCGAATCGCTCGCCGTCACGCCCATCATGGCGCGCGCCAAGATCGCCAACATCCACCCCTGCGTGGTCGACACGCTGATCGACCCCGCCAAGTACCCGAACGCCTTCCGGATCTCGCCCTCGAACACGCAATGGGACGATGCGGTCCGGAACTACTGCCTGAAGGTGCTGAAGGTGAAGAAGGTCGCCGTCATCGGCGACACGACCGGCTACGGCGTCGCGGCCGCGAAGGCCTCGGCCGCCGCGCTCGTGAAGGACGGCGCCGAGGTCGCCTACCAGGCGAACATCGACGCGACGCAGCCCGACATGACGCCCGACCTCCTGCGGGCCCGCAACGCCGGCGCCGAGGCGGTCGTCGTCTGGTCCGTCTCGACCGGCATGGATGCCCGCCTCTTCAACACGCGCGCCCGCATGGGCTGGGACGTGCCCTTCGTCGGCCATCCCTCCATGTCGTCGGGCGAGATCGGCAGCCTCGTCGAGAAGCCGGAGAACTGGGAGAAGGTCTACGCCGTCGGCTACCGAAGCTGCAGCTACGACGACGCGGGCAAGCTGCCGGCGCGCAGCGAGGACTTCGTGAACCGCCTGAAGGGCAAGGTCGCCCTCGACGACACGCTGCTCTGGTGGGTGGCGGCCGGGTTCGACGCGATCAGCCTCGTCGCGAAGGCGGTCGAGGAGACCGGGTCCTCGTCGAGCGAGGCCATCATCAAGAACTGGAACGGCCTGACGAAGTACCCGGGCATCTTCGGCGAGTACACCTACACGCCGCAGGACCACGACGGCTATCCGGGCGGCGACGTCGTCATGTCGGCCGCCAGCACGGGTCGCAACGGCACCTTCAAGCTGGCCCCCGGCTACGCCTGAGGCGCCGGCCGCGGAGCGCACGCCATGCTGGCTTCCATCCTGTCGTCCGGCCTCGCCGTGGGCGCGATCTACGCGCTCATCGGCGTGACCTACAACACGATGTACTCGACCTCCCGGGTCATGAGCTTCACGGCCGGGCAGCTCGGGATGCTGGGCGGCGTGCTGGGCTCGCTGTTCACCCTGCGGCTCGGCCTGCCGTGGGGGCTCGGCCTCCTGGCGACGCTGGCCGCCTGCGCGCTCGTCGGCGTCGTGACGGAGTTCGTGGCCGTGCGGCCGGTGCTCAAGAGCCTGGACCAGCACCTCTACGTCCTGTCGACGCTGGCCCTCGCCCTCATGATCCAGCAGGTGACGGCCATCCTGTGGAGCACGGAGCCGCAGCCCTTCCCGCGGCTCTTCGGCGGCTTCGGCGAAGGCGTCGTCGACGAGAAGTTCTGGATCCCGGTCGTCACCTGCGCGATCACGGTCGTGGGGCTCGAGCTCCTCTACCGGAGGACGCTCGTCGGCCGCGCCTTCCTGGCCGTCGCCGAGGACAACTTCGCCGCCCGGGCGCTCGGCCTTCCGGAGCGGGGGCTGCGGGTCGCGAGCTACGCGCTCGCCGGGATCATCGGCGCCCTCGCGGGCTTCTCGGGCGGCGAATTGCTGCTCGCCTTCTTCGCGAACGGCCCCTACCTCAACTTCTACGGCTTCATTCCCGTGGCGCTCGGCGGGCTCGGCAACAACCGCGGCGCCGTCGTCGGCGGCATCGCGCTCGGCCTGTTCCAGCAGGCGGCGAACTTCGCGGTCGGCGGCATCTTCGCGTCGGTGGCCGTGTTCACGCTGTTCATCGTCGTGCTGCTGGCCGCCCCCCAGGGGCTGCTGGGTTCGGCCGCAGGGAGGCGCGTATGAGCGCCGGGCCGCGCGCCGTGGCGGCGCCCGGGGCCGGGCCGGCCGACGACGACCT
>JAEUAC010000393.1 GCA_019695455.1 Methylorubrum extorquens
ACCTCGACCGCCTGCGCGCCGCGCTCGACGAACTGCGCGAGTGCCGGCGCGTGCTGGGCGCCCTGCGGGAGCCCGGCTGACCGGCGGCGCCGGGCTCGGCCGGCCGGGCGCCGGGCTCACGCCGTCCCGCGGATCTCCGTCAGCGTCCGGTCGGGCGTGATCGCCTCGGGATCGACGAGGCAGTGCAGGATCGCGGGCTGGCCGGAGGCGAGCGCGCGCTCGAAGGCCGGCGCGAAATCCTCCGTCCGCTCCACGCGCTCGCCATGCCCGCCGAAGGCCTTCGCGTAGGCGGCGAAGTCGGGATTGCGCAGCTTCGTCGCCGAGACGCGGCCGGGATAGTCGCGCTCCTGGTGCATCCGGATCGTGCCGTACATGCCGTTGTCGACCACAACGATCACGACCGGGATTCCGTATTGCACGGCGGTCGCGAATTCCTGGCCGTTCATCATGAAGTCGCCGTCGCCCGCGAAGCACACGACGGTGCGCTCCGGGAAGACGCGCTTCGCCATGATGGCGGCGGGCGGCCCGTAGCCCATGGAGCCGGAGGTCGGCGCGAGGTTCATGCGCTCGCCCGTGAGCCGCATGAAGCGGTGGACCCAGATGGCGAAGTTGCCGGCCCCGTTGGTGACGATCGCGTCGGCCGGCAGCCGGTCGCGGAGCCACGTCATGGCCGTGCCGTAGGAGAAGGCGCCCGGCACGGGCTTCGGCGTCTCCGTCCGCTCGAGGTAGTCGGCATGCGCCTCGGCCGTGCGCCCGCTCCACGGGATCCGGGCCGGCGGCTGCAGGGCGGCGAGCGAGGCCGCGAAGGCGGCGGGCGCGGCCTCGATGGCGAGGGCGGGCTGATAGACGCGGCCGAGCTCGGCCGGGTCCGGATGGACGTGGACCAGGATCTGCTTCGGCGTCGGGATGTCGAGCAGCGTGTAGGAGGAGGACGGCATCTCGGACATGCGGCCGCCGACGAGGAGGACGAGATCCGCCTCCTTCACGCGCGCCGTCATCTTCGGGCCGGGATTGATGCCGACGTCGCCCGCGTAGTTCGGGTGGTCGGCCGGGAAGAGATGCGCGCGGCGGAACGAGGTGCCGACCGGCAGGTCGAACCGCTCCGCGAAGGCGACGAAGGCGGCGCGCGCCTCCGGCGTCCAGCGCGAGCCGCCGAGGATGCAGAGCGGGCGGACGGCCGTGGCGAGGAGCGCGCCGAGCTCCTCCATGGCGGCCGGCGCCGGCCAGGGCTCCGCCGGCACGACCCGGGGGGCGTCGGCCACCTCCGCCTCGTCGAGCAGCATGTCCTCGGGCAGCGCGATCACGACGGGGCCGGGCCGGCCCTGGGTCGCGACCCGGAAGGCGCGGGCGACGATCTCCGGCAGGCGCCGGACGTCGTCGATCTCGGTCGCCCACTTCGCCATGGTGCCGAACACCGCCCTGTAGTCGAGCTCCTGGAAGGCCTCGCGCTCCCGCATGGACCGGTCGATCTGCCCCACGAAGACGATCATGGGCGTCGAATCCTGGCGCGCGATGTGGATGCCGGGGCTGGCGTTGGTGGCGCCCGGTCCGCGCGTGACGAAGAGGATGCCCGGGCGGCCCGTGAGCTTGCCCTCGGCCTCCGCCATCATGGCGGCGCCGCCCTCGTTGCGGCAGACGATCACGTCGATCGCCGCGTCGTGCAGCGCGTCCAGCACGGCGAGGTAGCTCTCGCCGGGCACGCAGGTCGCGCGCGTCACGCCCTGGGCGATCAGTTGGTCGACGAGGATCCGTCCGCCGTTCCGCATCCCGGCTCCACCCATGCGCAATCCTCCCGGCCGGTCCCGCCGGCGCCTGCCGGGTGCTACCCGGCCCGGGCGCCGGATGCCAGCGCTTGCGCGCCGGGCGCGGCCGTTCCACTGGACGGCATGGCCGCCCCGTCGCCCGCCGCACCGCCCGCGTGACCCTCCCCCACACCAACGGCGTCCATGTCGGGCGCGACGGCTGGCTCTTCTGGCTCGGCCGGCAGGGCGAGATGCTCTCGCTCTACCGGGGCGGCTGGCGCGTCCGCCTCGGCGTCTGGGCCTGGACGCGGCTCGTCGCGCGCCGGCGGCGCCGCGCGGCCGCGCTGGGGGCGCGCTACCTGCAGGTGGTCGCGCCCGACAAGCTCTCCGTGCTCGACGACCGTCTCCTGCCGCCCGTGCTCGCCGGTCGCCGCGGCATCGGCGCCCGGCTGGGGGAGGCCCTCGCCCGCGGCCCGGCGGCGGAGAGCTGGGTCGACCTCCTGGCGCCGCTCCGGGCGGAGGCCGTGCGCGAGGTCGCCTACCTGCGCACGGACACGCACTGGACCTATGCGGGGGCACTGGCCGCCACGCGGGCCGTCACGGCCGCCCTCGGCATCCGGCCGGCCCCCATCCTCGACGCGCCGACGACGCTCGCGCCGCACGATCTCACCTTCGATCTCGGCCGCAAGCTCACGCCGCCCGCCTCCGAGCGGCTGCTGCCGCACGTGATTCCGAACCAGGCCCGCCGCATCGAGGAGAACGTGCTCGTCACGCTCCGCCGCGGCCAAGCCGGCCACAATCCCGGGCTGCATGTCGGCTCCCGGCTCGTCTACGCGAACGCCTCGCCCGAGGCCGCGCCGCTCCGCGTGGTCCTGTTCGGCGATTCCTACGCGGCCGAGGAGGGCTACACGCTCGGC
>JAEUAC010000043.1 GCA_019695455.1 Methylorubrum extorquens
GCCGATCGGCGCCGAGCCGCCGCAGGAAGCCGCCGCTGCCGCGCTGGCGCGTCGTCACGCAGAGCGCGACCGACTCCAGCGGCGTCAGCTCGGCGAACAGCTGGTTGATCTGGAAGGTGCGGACCACGCCGCGGCGCACGCGCAGGTGCGAGGCCACGCTGGTGATGTCGTCGCCGTCCAGGTGCACGGTGCCGGAGGTCGGGGCGAGCACGCCGGTCAGCAGGTTCACCAGCGTGGTCTTTCCGTCGCCGTTCGGGCCGATCAGCGCGTGGCGCGCGCCGGGTTCGAGGCGGAACGTCACGTCGTTCGTCGCGAGGAGACCGCCGAACCGCCGGGACAGGTGCTCCGTTTCGAGCGCCGGCGTCACGGCGCCGTCCGGGGCGGGCCGAGCCGGCCGACGAGACGGCGGGCACCGTCCCGCATCCGGTCCCGGCCGACGAGCACGAGGACGACCAGGATCAGGCCGATCCAGAAATGCCAGTATTGCGGCGTCAGCGACGAGAGCGCGTCCACCAGGAGCTTGAAGAGGACGGCCCCGACGAGCCCGCCATAGAGCCAGCCCGTGCCGCCGATGACGAGGACGAGCAGCACGTCGGCCGAGCGCTCGAACCCGAACACGTCGAGCGAGACGAACTGCGTCGTCTGGCAGAGGAGGCCGCCCGCCACCCCCGCATAGGCGGCCGAGAGGCCGTAGATCGCGACGAGGCGCCGGTTCACCGGGATGCCGACCGCGCGGGCCCGCAGCGGGTTGTCCCGGATGGCGACCAGCGAGGCCCGGAAGGGCGACAGGACGACGAGGCGGGCGAGGAGCGCGAGGACGACGAGCACGGCGAGCGCGTAGGCGTTGGCGACGCGGCCGACGATGTCGAACTCGAAGCCGAGGACCGGCCCCATGGCGATGCCCTGCAGGCCGTCGGCGCCGCCCGTGAGCCAGCTCTCGCGGTTGGCGATCTCGCCCATGACGAGCGCCACGCCGAGCGTCACCATGAGGCGCGTGAGGTCGGCGCCGCGCAGGACGAGCGGGCTCGTCGCGAGGCCCGCGAGGCCGCCCACGATCCCGGCCGCCGCGAGCCCGAGGAGCGGATCGGGCGTGACCCGCACGGCCACGATGCCGGCCGCGTAGGCGCCCAGCCCGAGGAACGCCGCGTGGCCGAGCGACACGATGCCGGCGTAGCCGAGGATCAGGTCGAGCGAGAGCGCGAACAGCGCCAGCACGGCGATCTCCGCCATGAGGAGGTGGCGATCCGGAAAGGCGAAGAAGCACGCGACCGCGACGAGCGCGAGGGCGGGCTCGACGAGCCGCAGCCGCGCGCGGGCCGCGAAGCCGGCCTCGACGGCCGCGAGACCCGGCGGCGGCGCGCTCACCGGGCCCGCGCGAACAGGCCCTGGGGCCGCAGCACCAGGATGGCGATCATGACGGCGTAGATCACGAAGGCGCCGAGCGAGGGCACGTAGTACTTGCCCGCCACGTCGGCGACGCCGAGGAGGAGCGCGGCGAGGAACGGGCCCGCGATGGAGGACGTGCCGCCCACCGTCACGACGATGAGGACGTAGATCATGATCTTCAGGGGGAAGGTCGGATCGAGCCCCAGGATCTCGGCGCCGAGCGCGCCGCCGAGGCCGGCGAGGCCGGACCCGACCGCGAAGGTGAGCGCGAAGATGCGGCCGACATCGATGCCGAGCCCGCGCGCGACCCGCGGATCGTCCACGCTCGCCCGCAGCCGGCTGCCGAACCGGGTGCGCGACAGGACGAGCTGCAGGGCGACGACGAGCACGCCGCAGACGACGATGATGAAGGACCGGTAGAGCCCGACCGGCACGCCCAGCACCTCCGCCCGCCCCTGCAGCCAGGCCGGCAGGCGGATGAATTGCTGGCCGGAGCCGAGCGCCCAGTCCGTCCCGGAGACGGCCATGAAGACGAGCCCGATCGAGAACAGCACCTGGTCGAGATGCGGGCGCCCGTAGAGCGGCCGGTAGAGGATGCGCTCGAGGACGAGGCCCGCGAGCGCCGGCAGCCCGAAGGCGAAGGGCAGCGTCAGGAGGAACGGCAGGCCGGCCCGGTTCATGAGGAGCGCCGTCGCGTAGCCGCCCGCCATGGCGAAGGCGCCGTGCGCGAGGTTCACGAAGTTCATGAGCCCGAGCGTGACGGAGAGCCCGCAGGCCAGCACGAACAGGAGCATCCCGTAGGCGATGCCGTCGAACAGGATCGTCAGCACGCTCCGCCGCCCCCGGCCGCCGCGTCCCGGATCACGGGGCCTTCGCGGCCTTCACGGGATCCTTCACGGCCGGGGAGGAGCCGAACTCGACGTTCCAGAGTTCGCCGTCCTTCCTCTCGACCTTGCGGACGTAGACGCTCTGCACGACGTCGCGCGTCGCCCCGTCGATCGTGAGGAGGCCGCGCGGGCTCGTCCAGGTGGTGCCCTTGATGGCGTCGACGAGCGCCTGCCCGCCCTGCCCCTTGGTGGCGTCCAGGCCCGCATAGAGCGCCTGCATGCCGTCCCAGCCGCCGACCGCCATGAAGTTCGGCCGGAAGCCCGCGGCCTTGCGGAAGGCCTCCACGAAGGCCTTGTTCTCCGCCGAATCGTGCGCGGCCGAGTAATGGTGGGTCGAGACCACGCCGAGCGCCGCGTCGCCCATGTCGTTCAGGATGTCGTCGTCGACGACGTCGCCCGTCGAGATGAGCCGGATGCCGCCCTTGTCGAGCCCGCGCTCGACGAACTGCTTCATGAACTGGGCGCCGACGCCCGACGGCGTGAACACGAAGACCGCGTCCGGCTTCGCGTCCGCGGCCCGCTGCAGGAAGGGCGAGAAATCGGGATTGCGCAGCGGCACGCGCAGGTTCTCCACCGTGCCGCCCGCCTTCGTGAACACCTCCGTGAAGGCCTTCTCGGCGTCGATGCCGGGGCCGTAATCCGAGACCAGCGTGACGACCTTCCTGATGCCGTCCCGGGCCGCCCATTCGGCCATCGGCACCGTCACCTGGGCGAGCGTGAAGGAGGTGCGGACGACGAAGGGCGAGGCCTCCGTGACGGTCGAGGTGGCGGCCGCCATGACGATCGCCGGGACCTTCGCCTGGGTGGCGAGCGGCGCCGCCGCGAGCGCCAGCGGCGTGAGGCCGAAGCCCGCGATGGCGACCACCTTGTCGTTGACGATGAGCTCCTGGGCGAGGCGCTTCGTGACGTCCGCCGTGCCGCCGTCGTCCTTCAGGATCACCTGCACCTTGCGGCCGCCGGCCGTGTCGCCGTTGCGCGCCTGGAACAGCTTCACGGCCGCCTCGATCTGCTTGCCCGTGGAGGCGAAGGGGCCCGTCATGGGCAGGATGAGGCCGATCTTCGCCACCTCCTGGGCCCGGGCGGGAAGCGCCGCCGCGGCGGCGAGCCCGAGGGCGGCCGCGAGAACCAGCCTGCGATCCATGACGTGTCTTCCCTCGGGTCGTGTCGTGCTTGCGCCCTGGCTAGCGGGGGCCGGCGGCGCCGTCGAGCCGACTTTCGGTGGGGCGGCGGACGGTCGCCGCGCTCAGGCCGGCCGCGCCAGCGCCGCGGCCTTCAGGTCGAAGGCGGGATCCGCCGCCTGCGCGGGCGTGAGCGGCACCCGGCCGGCGACGAGGCGGCGGGCCACCATGTGGTCCGCGGGCCGGTTCACGGATTCGACGCCGACGAGGGCGCCGTCGGCGAAGCAGAAGCACGAGAAGGCGCCCGTCGCCGGGTCGCCGCGCAGCACGACGCGGTCGTGCGGGGTCGACAGCCCCGCCATCTGCAGCTTCCAGGGACCCTGGTCGCTCCAGAACCAGGGCACGGCCGCGTGCGGCGCGGGCCGGCCGAGGAGCCGCGCCGCGACCGCCTTGCCGCCGTCGACGGCGTTCTGCACCGATTCGATGCGGATGGTCCGGCCGCCCGCATGGGGCGACGGGAAGGCCGCGCAATCGCCGAGCGCCGAGATCGCCGGATCGGCCGTCGCGAGCGTCGCGTCGACCAGGATGCCGCCGTCCACGGGCAGCTGCGCCGCGACCGCGAGGTCGACGTTCGGCACGACGCCGATCCCGACCAGGACGAGGTCGCCCGCGACGACCCGGCCGTCGCCCGTCTCGACGCCCGCCGCCCGGCCGTCCCGCTCCACGATGCGGGCGGCCGTGGCCCCGAACGCGAACGCGATCCCGGCCTCCTCGTGGACGCGGCGGAAGAAGGCGGAGGTCTCCCGCGACAGCGCCCGCGCCATGGGCCGGTCGGCCGCCTCGACCACCGTGACGGCGATGCCGCGGGCCGCCGCGACCGCCGCGAATTCGAGCCCGATGAAGCCCGCGCCGACGACCACGGCGCGGCGCACGCCCGCGAGCCGCGCCTTCAGGTCGGCCGCGTCCGCGACCGAGCGGAGCTGGACCACGCCGTCGAGCGCGGCGCCCGGCACCGGCAGGGCGCGGTTGCGGGCGCCGGTGGCGAGGACGAGGTGGTCGTAGGGGAGGCTCGACCCGTCCGCGAGGTCGAGGACGCGCTCGGCCCGCCGGATGCGCTCCGCCCGCCCGGGCAGGAGGCGCACCCCGTGCGCCTCGAACCACGAGGGCGCGCGCAGCGCGAGCGTGTCGGCGTCGGCCCGGCCGTCGAGATAGGCCTTGGAGAGCGGCGGCCGCTGGTAGGGAAGCCCGGGCTCGTCCGTCACGATGGTGACGGCGCCCGCGTGCCCGCCCTCGCGCAGCGAGGCCGCGACCTGGAACCCGGCCTGCCCGCCGCCGACCACGACGACGTCGCTCATGCGGGGGCCGCGCGTCTGTCGAGCATGTCCCGGATCCGTCCCGTCAGCGTCGCCGCCGTGAACGGCTTGCCGACGAGGTCGATGCCCTCCTCGACCCGGCCGTCCCGCACGATCGCGTCCCGCGTATAGCCGGTCGTGAACAGGACGGGCAGCCCCGGCCGCAGCCGCCCGGCCTCGTCGGCGAGCCGCCGGCCGTTCAGGGGACCCGTGAGGACGACGTCCGTGAACAGGAGCGCGACCTCCGGATGCGCCCGCAGGGCGTCGAGCGCGGCCGGACCCTCCGCCGCCGTGACGACCCGGAACCCGGCGCTCTCCAGCATGGCGCGGCTGACGCTGCGCACGGCCGCATCGTCCTCCACGACCAGCACCGTCTCGCCCCGCCCGGCCGGCGCTCCGGCGGGCCCGGCCGGGCGGGGCGAGACGGTGCTGGT
>JAEUAC010000319.1 GCA_019695455.1 Methylorubrum extorquens
AGAGCCCGGTCTCGCAGTTCCGCACCGCCCTCAACGACGAGGTCGCGGCCGGCCGGCTCAGCGTCCAGGAGACCGGCAACCAGATCGTGGTGCGCATCGCGGCGGCGCTGTTCGCGCCGGGCGACGCGACCGTGAAGCCCGAATTCGCCGGCATGATCCAGCGGCTCGCGACCCTGCTCGACAAGCAGGCGGGCGCCGTGAGGGTCGTCGGCCACACCGACAGCCAGCCGATCCGCAACGTGCGGTTCGCGTCGAACTTCGCCCTCTCGGAGGAGCGCGCCAAGGCGGTCGCGGGCCTCCTCAAGGCGGGCCTCGCCCGGCCGGACCGCGTCGCCGTGGACGGCAAGGGCGCGGACGTGCCCATCGCCGACAACAAGACGCCCGACGGGCGCGCCAAGAACCGGCGCGTCGAGATCCTGATCCCGCGGAACGGGTGATCGCGGCCCGCGCCGCCGATCCCCGGACCCGCATGGAGCCCGCTGCGCCATGAGCCTGAAGACCGCGCTCCGCTACGCCTGCATCGTGCTCGGCGCGCTCGCCCTCGCGGCGCTCGTCTGGTTCGCGGGCCCGCTCGTGGCGATCGGGGCCGTGCGGCCCCTCGACGGGTTCTGGATCCCGTTCGGGATCAGCGCCGCCATCGTGCTGGCGGCGCTCGGCTACGTGGGCTTCGACGTCTGGCGCGCGCGGCGGTCGGCGGCCGCCCTGGAGGCCGCGCTCAGCGAGAGCGAGGAGGTCACCAGCGACGGCGAGGTCCTGCGCGAGACGATGAAGGACGCGCTCTCGACGCTGAGGAAGGCGCGGGGCTCCAAAGGCGACTTCCTCTACGAGCTGCCCTGGTACATCATCATCGGGCCGCCCGGCTCCGGCAAGACGACGGCGCTCGTCAATTCCGGCCTCAAGTTCCCCCTGAACCAGTCGGGATCGCCGGAGGCCGTCGCCGGCTTGGGCGGCACCCGCTACTGCGACTGGTGGTTCACGGAGGACGCCGTCCTCATCGACACGGCCGGCCGCTACACGACGCAGGATTCGGACGCCAAGGCCGACCGCACGAGCTGGCTCGCCTTCCTGGACCTCCTCAAGACGAACCGGCCGCGCCAGCCCATCAACGGCGTCGTCATCGCGATCTCGCTCGACGACCTGCTCACGGGATCGGACGAGGAGATCACGGCGCACGCGAACGCGGTCCGCAAGCGCCTCCTGGAGCTGCACGAGCGGCTGAACGTCGACTTCCCGGTCTACGCGCTGTTCACGAAGGCGGACCTCGTGGCGGGGTTCTCCGAGTTCTTCGGCTCGCTCGGCGAGACCGACCGCCGCATGGTCTGGGGCCACACGTTCCAGACGGCCGACAAGACGCGCAACATGATCGGCGAGGTGCCGGGCGAGTTCGACGCGCTGGTCGAGCGCCTGAACCAATGGCTGCCGGACCGCCTGCAGGACGAGCCGACGCCCACGAGCCGCGTCGTCCTGTTCGGCTTCCCGAGCCAGATGGCGGCGGCCAAGACCCACGTCGTCGAGTTCCTGAACCGCATCTTCGAGCCGACGCGCTACCACGCGAACGCCACGCTGCGCGGCTTCTACTTCGCCTCGGGCACGCAGCAGGGCACGCCGATCGACCAGCTGATCGGCGCGCTGTCGCGCTCGTTCGGCTCCGAGGACATGGCGGCCGCCCGCTATTCGGGCCTCGGCAAGAGCTTCTTCCTGACCGACCTCCTCAAGAAGGTGATCATCGGGGAGGCCGGCTGGGTCTCCACCAACCGGGCCGCCGTGCGGCGGGCCAACATGCTGCGGATCGCGGGCTACGCCGCGCTCGGCCTCGCCTCGGCCACGCTCGTCGGCCTGTGGTGGACCAGCTACCTCCGCAACAGCCAGCTCGTGGCGCAGTCGAACACGGCGCTGACCAAGTACCGGGGCGAGGCGACGGACATCCTGCGCGAATCGGTGGTCGCGGACCGCAACTTCGCCAAGGTGCTGCCGCTCCTCAACACGCTCCGCTACCTGCCCACCGGCTACGCGATGCGGGAGGACGGCACGCCCGTCCTCGCCACGATGGGCCTGTCGCAGCGCGACCGGCTGCAATCGGCGTCGGAGACGACCTACCACACCGCGCTCGAGCGGATGTTCCGCTCCCGGCTGATCTTCCGCATGGAGGAGCAGCTGGAGGCGAACCGCAACAACCCGTCCTTCATCTACGAGGCCCTGAAGGTCTACCTCATGCTCGGCGGCCGGCCCGAGGCGCCGCCGGACCGCGACCTGATCCTCGCCTGGATGCGGCGCGACTGGGCCGAGACCCTCTATCCGGGCGCCGGCTTCGCTCGCGGGCGCGAGCTGCTGGAGCAGCACCTCGTCGCCATGCTCGACCTCGAGGACGGCACGGCGCCGCTCGTCAGCATCAACCAGTCGCTGGTCGAGGACAGCCAGCGCACGCTCGCGCGGCTCAGCGTCGCCGAGCGCGCCTACGAGTTGCTGAAGTCCCAGGCCCGGGCCGGCAGCGCCCGCGACTGGACGGTCGCCCGCGCCGGCGGCGCGGACGCGAACCTCGTCTTCGAGGTGACGGGCGGCGGCGATCTCGACAGCGTTCGGGTGCCGTTCTTCTTCACCTACGACGGGTTCTTCGAGGCCTTCATCGACCGCTTCGGCGACGTCGCCGAGAACGTCGACAAGGATCGCTGGGTGCTCGGCGCGGCCGGACAGCAGCAGGCCTACACGGCCCAGTACAGCTCGCTCTTCGGCGACCTCCTCAAGGTCTATGCCCGCGAGTTCACGCCGGCCTGGACGGTGCCGCTCGGCCGGCTGAAGCTGAAGTCCATGACGGCCGACAAGCCGCGCTACACGGCCCTGCAGGCGCTCTCGGCGCCGACCTCGCCCCTGAAGCAGGTCATCGAATCCATCCGCGAGGAGACGCAGCTCACGCGCGAGCGGCCGGCAAGCCCCGGCGCCGGCGCGCAGGCGGGCCGCGGCGGCGACCCGGTGCGCCAGGCGCGCGCCAAGGCGATCGTCGCCGGGGCCGCCATGGGCGAGGCGGAGCGCGCCGCGAGCGGGATCCTCCCGTCGAGCGTGGCCTCGACGGCGTCGGCGCTCGGCCGGCTCGCGGCCGAGAACACCCTGTCCGGCCGCGTGCCCACGCCGGGCGCCGGGGCCGAGCGCATCGTCGTGCCCCGCAACGAGGCGCCGGGCGCCAACATCGAGGCGCAGTTCAAGACGGTCCACCAGCTGCTGGAGGGCGACGCGGGTCGGCGCACCATCGACGCGATGGTCAACAACCTGAACGAGCTCAAGAACGCGGCGCTCGAGGCGACCAACCCGTCCACCGCCCAGGCGGCCAACGTGGCGCTCGTCACGCAGACGCGGAACCTGCGCTCGCTCGCCTCCCGCTTCCCGCCGCCCTTCGAGCCCATGCTGCGCGGCGTCGCGAACGAGTTCGAGGGGTCGGCGACCGGGGCCGCGGTCTCGCAGATCCAGCAGATGATGGCCGACCAGGTCGTGCGCGACTGCCAGCAGATCGTGACGAACCGCTACCCGTTCCAGAAGGCGAGCGACCGCGAGGTGCCGATCGCCGACTTCGCGCGGCTGTTCGCGCCGAACGGCGTGTTCGACAAGTTCTTCCAGGCGAACCTCGCGGGCCGGGCCGACCGCACCCGCGCGCAATGGACCTGGAAGGCGGACGACCAGATCGCCCGCGCCCTGTCGCCCGCCGCCCTGCGGGAATTCCAGCGCGCGTCGGAGATCCGCGACGCCTTCTTCCCGACGGGCGGCACCATGCCGGCGGTCTCCATGGCCGTGACGCCGCTGACGCTCGGCGGCGACATGGCGCGCGCCAAGCTCGACATCAACGGCTCGGTCGTCGTCACCCAGCAGGGCATCAACACGCCCTCGCAGCTGCAATGGCCCGGGCCGTCCGGCCTCGGCCGGACCGCGATCCTCCTCGAGACCGGCGGCGGCGGGGGCGGCTTCTTCGGCGGCGCCACGCCCGTCCAGTCGCAGACGCTGCTCGAGCGCAACGGCGTCTGGTCGCTGTTCCGGCTGCTCGATGCCGGCTCGGTGCTGCGCCAGGGGGACGCCGTGGTCGCGACCTTCGTGGCCGGCGGGCGCGAGGTGTCGTACCGGTTCAACGTGTCGTCCATCCAGAATCCTCTCGTCCTGCCGGCTCTCCGCGAGTTCCGGTGTCCGACGGGGATCTGAGGCCGTGAGATGCGGCCTCTACGGCAAGCTGCCGGCCAAGCGCGACTTCGTGGCCGTGGCGACGCCGCGCGACTTCCTCGGCACCTACGAGCCCTGGGTCCAGGGCGCGGTCGCGGCGAGCCGCACGCGACTGGGCGCCGGCTGGCAGGACGCCTTCCTGCGGGCGCCGATCTGGCGCTTCTGGCTGGGCGCCGACCTGTGCGGGGGCGGGGCCGCGCTCGGGGCCCTGATGCCGTCGGTCGACGGGGTCGGGCGCTACTTCCCCCTGACCGTGTTCGCGCGCGCCGAGCCCGGCGAGGACCTCGCCCCGCCCGAGATCGATCCCCACGAGGGCTGGTTCGGCGCGGCCGAGAGCCTGCTCCTGTCGGCCCTGTCCGAGGGCTGCGTCTACGAGGCCTTCCTCGAGGCGCTGGGAGGCCTCGCCCCGCCCGCGCTGCGGGGCCCGGACCCGCTCCCGGCCGGGGCCGTGGAGACCGGCGGCGCCGTCGTGGTGCCCGTCGCGCCGACGGATCTCGCCGGCACCGTGGCGGCGCTGCGCCGCCGCGAGGGCGGCGGCGCGACCGCGTCCCGCTCGTTCTGGTGGACCGCCGGCGGGGAGGATTTCCCGGCCCGGCTCGTGGTCGCGCGCCGCATGCCCGATCCGTACCTGTTCACGGGCATGTTGACGGGCCGCTTCGACGAGGCCCAATGATGACGCGACCCGCAATCGCCTCACGGCCTCGCTGAGCGGACACGACAGATGGGGTCCGACATCCCGAACCGCGACGCCGACGGCGCCGTCCAGCCTCCCCCGTTCGACGTCGGCGCGGCGAGCCATCCGGGCAAGGTGCGGCGCGTGAACGAGGACAGCTTCTTCGTCGCGCCCGCCAGCGGCGTCTTCGCCGTGGCCGACGGGATGGGCGGGCACGAGGCGGGCGACGTCGCCTCGCAGACCATCGTGCGATGCCTGGGCTCGATCGGCCTGCCGGTCTCGGCGGCGGACCTCCTGGCCCGGCTCGAGGACCGGATCCTGCGGGCCAACGCGGCCCTGCAGGAGATCGCGCGGGACCGGGGCCGGACGCTCGGCTCCACGGTCGCGATCCTCCTCGTCTACGAGGACCATTTCGCCTGCGTCTGGTCCGGCGACAGCCGGATCTACCGGGTCCGCGGCGGGGCCATCGCGCAGCTCTCGCGGGACCATACCGAGGTGCGCGACCTCATGGACCGCGGGCTGCTCACGGCCGAGGAGGCCCGGACCTGGCCGCGCAAGAACGTCATCACGCGCGCCATCGGGGTCCGGGAGGAGCCGGAGCTCGAGCTCGAACACGGCACGCTGGAGCCCGGAGACCTGTTCGTGATCTGCTCGGACGGCCTGACCGGCCATGTCGAGGACGCGGAGATCCTGGAGCGCGCCGCCGCCGCCGGCTCCCAGGCCGTCTCGGACGCGCTCGTGGCGCTGACGCTGGAGCGGGGCGCCTCCGACAACGTGACCGTGGTGGTCGTGCGCTATCTCGCCAAGGCCGCGGCCGCGGGCCGGGCGGGTTCGGACACGGTCGTCCTGAACCGGGCCGCGCGCCGCGAGGTCGTCGCCGGGCAGGAGACCATCCCGTGAGCGGCGAGACCGTCATCGCGTCGGGGCCGTTCAGCCGCATCGCGCCCGGGCACCGGCTCAACGAGATCTACGAGATCGACAGCCTGCTCGCGACCGGCGGCATGGGCGAGGTCTATCGCGGGCACGCGATCGAGACCGGCGACGAGGTCGCCATCAAGACCATCCGGCCGGAATTCGCCCAGAACGCGTCGGCGCTCGCGCTGTTCAAGAAGGAGGCGTCGAGCCTCCGCAACCTCTACCACGAGGCGATCGTCCGCTACTTCGTCTTCTCGATCGACCGCGGGCTGCCCTACCTCGCCATGGAGTTCGTGGAGGGCACGTCGCTCTCCGACTTCCTCCGCAAGGGCCCGATCGCGGTGGACCAGCTGCGCGTCCTGCAGAAGCGGCTGGCCGCCGGGCTGCAGGCCGCCCACGAGCTCGGCATCATCCACCGGGACGTCTCGCCCGACAACATCATCCTGCCGGGCGAGAACCTCGCCCGGGCCAAGATCATCGACTTCGGCATCGCGCGCTCCACCCAGGGCGAGGGGACGGTCATCGGCTCCGGCTTCGCGGGCAAGTTCTCCTACGTGTCGCCGGAGCAGCTCGGCCTGTTCGGCGGCGATGTCGGGCCCGCCTCCGACATCTACAGCCTCGGCCTCGTCCTCGCGGAGGCGGCGCTCGGCAAGGCGATCGACATGGGCCATTCCCATGTCGACGTCATCGACAAGCGGCGGCGCGTCCCGGACCTCTCGGGCGTGGACGCCAAGGTCCGGCCGCTCCTGACGGCCATGCTGCAGCCGAACCCGAAGGACCGTCCGGCCTCCATGGCCGAGGTCGCGGACTGGCAGGCGGGCGGCCGCCGGCGCGAGGGCGGGGGAGGGGGCGGCCGCGCGCTCGGCCTCGCCGCGGCCGTGGCGATCGTGGCCGGAGGCCTCGGCGGCGCGGGCTGGTTCTTCCTGCCGCAGATCCAGGCGACGCTCACCGG
>JAEUAC010000083.1 GCA_019695455.1 Methylorubrum extorquens
CCCGCGTCGGGTGGCTGCGGCTCGCCGCGGACGGCACGATCCGGGAGGCGGACGCGACCTTCTGCTCCCTGCTCGGCCATCCCCGCGAGGACGTGATCGGCGCGCGGCTGGAGCGGTTCGTCCACGCGGCCGAGCAGCGCTCGGACCGGCACGCGCGGTTCGGGCGCGCCCTCGCGCTCGGGAGCGCGGCCGCCTGCGAGATCCGCTGCCTGCGGCGGGACGGCCGCGAGGTCGCCCTGGCGATCACGCTGCTCCCGGATCCCGTCTCCGGCGACGGGGCGGAGCGGGGGCTGGTCGGCGCGGTGGTCGACGTCACGGCGGAAAGCCGCGCCTGGTCGGAGACCCGGTCCCGCCTCGCCGCCGTGGACCAGCAGCATTGCGTGGCCACCTTCGACCTCGACGGCACGATCCTCGACGCCAACGCCAACTTCCTGGCCGCCACGGGCTACGGGCGCGAGGACGTGCTCGCCCGGCATCATCGCATGTTCGTCGCCCCCGGCGAGGCCCTGGGGATGGACTACGCCGCGTTCTGGCGCGCGCTCGCCGGCGGACGGGTGCAGACGGGCCAGTACCGGCGCCTCGGGCGCGGCGGGCGCGAGATCTGGTTCCAGGCGACCTACACGCCGCTGCTCGGCACCGACGGCCGCCCGACCCGGATCGTCGCCCACGCGGTCGCCATCACGGACGACAAGCTCGTCCTGGCGCGCTACCAGAGCCAGATCGAGGCGATCCACAAGTCGCAATGCGTGGTCGCCTTCGACCTCGGCGGCATCGTGCGCGACGCCAACGACAAGTTCCTCGACACGATGGGCTACCGGTTCGGCGAGGTCTGCGGCCGGCACCACCGGGTGTTCTGCAGCCCCGAGGACGCCGGGAGCGCCGCCTACGCCGCGTTCTGGAGCCGCCTGGCCCGGGGCGAGGCGCAGACGGGCGAGTACAAGCGCGTCTGCCGGGACGGGCGCGAGGTCTGGTTCCAGGCGTCCTACAACCCGATCCTCGATCCGAACGGCCGCCCGATCCAGGTCATCAAGTACGCCACCGACATCACGGCCCAGAAGCGCCGCCAGGCCGACGTCGCGGGCCAGATCGCCGCCATCACCAAGTCGCAGGGCGTCGTCGCGATGGACCTCGACGGCACCATCCGGGACGTGAACGCGCTGTTCCTGGACGTGTTCGGCTACGCGCTGGAGGAGGTCCGCGGCCGCCACCACAGCATGCTCCTCGCCCCGGAGGACGCGCGGTCCCCCGAATACGCCACCTTCTGGGACACGCTGCGGGCCGGCACCTTCGTGTCCGGCATGCACAAGCGCATCGGCAAGGACGGCCGGGAGCTCTGGATCCGGGCCACCTACAACCCGATCCTCGACCTCAACGGGCGGCCCTACCGGATCGTCAAATACGCGACGGACGTCACGTCGGACGTCGCCCTCGCGGAGGCCTTCGAGGACGCCAAGCGCCAGGCCCTCTGCGATCCGACGACGCTCCTGCCGAACCGCGCCCGCCTGTTCGCGGACCTGACCGAGTTCCTGGCCGAGCCCGGCCGCCGCGTGACGGTGCTCTATCTCGATCTCGACCGCTTCAGGCGCGTCAACGATTCCTTCGGCCACGGCGCCGGCGACAAGGTGCTGGGCGAGGTGGCCGACCGGCTCCGCCGCTGCCTTTCGCCCGAGCAGGTCGCGGCGCGGTTCGGCGGCGACGAGTTCGTCGTCGTGGCCCCGGACCTCGCCGACGACGCCCTCGAGACCCTGTGCCGGACGCTGCTCGACGCCATCGCGGCGCCGATCTGCCTCGACGGCCAGGAGGTCCGCGTCGGCGTCTCGATCGGGGTGGCGAGCGCGCCGTCCAACGCGGCGACGTCCGACGAGCTCATCCGCTGCGCCGAGCGCGCGCTCCAGGCCGCCCGGCAGGGCGGACGGCACACGTTCAGCTTCGTCTCGGCCAACACGAACCAGCGGGTCTCGGCCCGCCGGCGGCAGGGCGAGGCGATCCGGCGCGGCCTCGATCGCGGCGAGTTCCACCTCGAGTACCAGCCCCGCTTCGACCTCGTCCGCCGCCGGGTGCGCAGCGCCGAGGCGCTGGTGCGCTGGAACCATCCGGAGCGCGGGCGGACGACGCCCGCCGACTTCATCCCGGACGCCGAACGGACGGGCCTCATCGGCCCGCTCGGCGCCTGGATCCTGCGGACGGCCTGCCGGGACGCGGTCGGCTGGGGCGAGATCGGCGTGTCCGTGAACGTCTCGCCCGTCCAGTTCCGCGACGGCCGCCTCGTCCCGACCGTCGCGGCGGCGCTCGCCGAATCCGGGCTCGCGCCCGAGCGGCTCGAGGTCGAGATCACGGAAGGCGTGCTGCACGAGGACGCGGACGGGGCCCGCGACGTGCTGCTGGAGCTGAAGGCCATGGGCGTGCGGCTCGCCATGGACGATTTCGGGACCGGGTATTCGTCGCTCTCCTACCTCCGCCGCTTCCCGTTCGACGTCATCAAGATCGACCGCTGCTTCGTGGCCGACATCGACGCGCATGCCGGCGGCGCGGCGATCGTCGCCGCCATCCTGGGGCTCGGGCGGGCGCTGAACCTGTCCGTCATGGCCGAGGGGGTCGAGACGGAGCGGCAGCTCGCCATGCTGATCGAGGCCCGCTGCGAGGAGGCCCAGGGCTTCTTCCTCGCCCGTCCCATGCCGGCCGACCGGCTGACGGCTTTCCTGCGCGAGGAGCCCGGGCCGCCCCAGGCCGCCCGCGCCCGCCGGGGCGAGGAGACGCGGGCCGCCCCGCTGCCGCTGCGGGCCTGACGGCTCCGCCCGGGCGGGACGAGGTCGGATCCCCGCTGCCGGCCGTCGGTTTCGTCGGCGGAGCGAGGCGGGACGAACGGGCTTGATGGCGCTCCCGACCGCGCGACCGGAGCAGCCTTGGAGACCTTCGCCTTCATGGTGGCGAACTGGCCCGTGATCCTCCAGCGCATGGGGGAGCACGTGTCCCTCGTCGGGGCGGCCATCCTGATCGCGATCGCGACGGGCGTGCCCATCGGCATCGCCATCACGGCGAACCGCAAGGCCGCCGACGCCGTGCTCTACGCGGCCTCGATCATGATCACGATCCCGTCCATCGCGCTGTTCGGGCTGCTCATCCCGATCCTGTCGCTGATCGGGCAGGGCATCGGCTACCTGCCGGCCCTCGTCGCGCTGGTGCTCTATTCGCAGCTGCCGATCATCCGCAACACCTACACGGCGATCACGAACGTCGACCCCGCCCTGCGGGAGGCGGCGCGCGGCATGGGCATGACGACGGCCCAGCGGCTCCGGGAGGTCGAGATCCCGATCGCGCTGCCCGTCATCGTCTCGGGCGTGCGCAACGCCGTGGTGCTCTCGATCGCTATCGCCGCCATCGCGACCTATATCGGGGCGGGCGGGCTCGGCACGTTCATCTCGCGCGGCATCTCGCAGACCGACATCCGCCAGCTGCTCACGGGCGCCATCAGCGTCTCGGCCCTCGCCATCGCGGCCGATGCGGCGCTGCTCGGCCTGCAGCGCCTGCTCACCTCGCCGGGGCTGCGCATCCGATGATCCGCCTCGAACGGCTGTCCAAGGTCTTCGGCACGGTCACGGCCGTCGACGGCGTCGACATGGAGGTGCCGGAGGGCGAGGTCTGCGTGCTGCTCGGCCCGTCGGGCTGCGGCAAGACCACGACGATGAAGATGATCAACCGGCTCATCGCGCCGAGCGCGGGCAAGATCTTCATCGGCGGCCGCGACACGGCCGGGCAGGACGACGTCGCTCTCCGCCGCTCCATCGGCTACGTCATCCAGCAGATCGGCCTGTTCCCGAACAAGACGATCGAGGACAACATCTGCGTCGTGCCGGACCTGCTCGGCTGGCCGCGGCGCAAGTCCCGGGAGCGGGCGGCCGAGCTCCTGTCGCTGGTCAACCTCGATCCGGCGCTCTTCCTGAGGCGCTACCCGAAGGAGCTCTCCGGCGGCCAGCAGCAGCGGGTCGGCGTCGTGCGGGCGCTCGCGGCGGACCCGCCCGTGCTCCTCATGGACGAGCCCTTCGGGGCCATCGACCCGATCAACCGCGAGGTGATCCAGGACGAGTTCATGAAGCTGCAGGCGGCGCTGCGGAAGACCGTCATCTTCGTGAGCCACGACATCGACGAGGCCGTGAAGATGGCCTCCCGCATCGCGATCTTCCGGGACGGGCGGCTCGTCCAGTACGACAGGCCGGACGACATCCTGGCGCATCCGAAGGACGCCTTCGTGGCCGATTTCGTCGGTCAGGACCGGACGCTGAAGCGCCTCCGGCTCGTCCGGGTCGAGGAGGCCATGATGGCCGACCCGCCCCGCGTCCAGGCCGAGGACACGCTGGACACGGCCGTCGCCCTCATGCGCGAGCACGGCCACGGATCGGTCGTCATGGTCGGGCCCCGCGGCCGCGCCCGCGGGCAGGTGCGGCTCGAGGCGGCGGACGGCAGGCGCGGGCTCGTCGGCGAGAACCACGAGCCGCTGCCCGGCACCGTCCTCGTCGGCGACGACCTCCGCACGGCCGTCGCCCGCATGTTCGAGCACGACGTGACCTGGCTCGCCTGCGTGGATGCCGACGGCTTCTACAAGGGCTACGTCACCCAGCGCGGCATCACGCACCTCCTCGGCGCGACCTACGGGAAGCGGTCGTGAGGCGCCGATGCTGATCGCGACGCTCCGCACCTCGTCGCGGCTCGCGCTCCTCGCGGCCGTGTTCGCGCTCGGCGCGGTCCTGCAGGCGCGGGGCATCCTGCCCGCGATGGCGACCTACCGGCAGGACGTCGTCTACCTGATCCGGGGCCATCTCTGGCTCGCCGCCGTGTCGGGCCTCCTCGCGATCCTCATCGGCGTGCCGATCGGCATCCTGCTCACGCGGTCGCGCTTCCGGCTCGCGGGGCTCGTCCTCGCGCAGGTCGTCAATCTCGGCACCACGATCCCGACGCTCGCCATCCTGGCGCTCGCCATGACGGTGCTGGGCCTCGGCGCGCCCTCCGCCATCTTCGGCCTCACGGCGCTGACGCTGCTGCCCATCGTCCTCAACACGGCGGCGGGCCTGCGGGCCGTGCCGCGCCACCTCGTCGAAGCCGCGCGGGGCATGGGCATGACGCCCGGGCAGATCCTCTGGCAGGTCGAGCTGCCGAACGCGCTCTACGTGATCCTGGCCGGCATCCGCACGGCGCTCGCCATCGACGTCGGCACCGTGCCGCTCGCCTTCCTGATCGGGGGCGGCGGGCTCGGCGAGCTGATCTTCACGGGGATCGACCTCATGGAGCCCGCGATGCTGCTCGCGGGCGCGATCCCGACGGCGCTCCTCGCCATCGCCGTCGACTGGCTCGTCGGCCAGGCCCAGTTCTGGCTCGTTCCCCGCGGCGTGAATCCGCTCCGTTGACCTCGAGGTATCCCATGACGAGATCCGCTCTCCTTCGCGCCGCGGGCGCGCTTCTCGGCACCGCCATGGCCTTCGCGGCCTCGGCCCAGGCGCTCGTCGTCGGCGGCAAGGGCTACACCGAGCAGCAGATCATGGCCGAGATGACGGCCCAGTACCTGCGGGCCAAGGGCTTCACGGTCGACAAGCGCTCCGGGCTCGGCACGGCCGCGCTCCGGCAGGCCCAGGAGGGCGGCCAGATCGACCTCTACTGGGAATACACCGGCACCTCCCTGATCACGTTCAACAAGATCAGCGAGAAGATGAGCGGCCCGCAGACCTACGCCAAGGTGAAGGAGCTCGACGCCGCCAAGGGCCTCGTCTGGCTGGATCCGTCCCGCATCAACTCGACCTACGCGATCGCCATGCGGGCGGCGGACGCGAAGGCGCGCCGGATCGCGACCCTGTCGGACCTCGCCGCCACCGTGAAGGGCGGCACCGTCCTGAAGTTCGGCTCGAACGCCGAGTTCTACGCCCGGCCCGACGGCCTGAAGCCGCTGGAGCAGACCTACGGCTTCGAGTTCGGCCGCGAGAACGTGGTCCGCATGGATACGGGGCTCGTGCCGCAGGCGCTGCGCGACCAGCAGGTCGACGTCGGCATCATGCTGGCCCTCGACGGGCGGGTGACGGCCTTCGACTTCGTTCTCCTGAAGGACGACAAGGCCTTCTTCCCGATCTACAACTCGACGGCGGTGGTCCGGAAGGAGGCGCTCGACAAGGCGCCTCAGCTCGCCGGGCTCCTGAACGCCCTCGCGGCGAAGCTCGACGACGACGTGATGCGGTCGCTGAACGGCGCCGTCGACATCGACCGGAAGACCGTCGAGGAGGTCGCGACCGGCTTCCTGAAGAGCAACGGGCTCGTCTGACCCGCGCCGACGGGACGGCGATCCACCCCGCCGTCCCGGCGGACCGCGCAGGGCTCTCCAGGCCGGCTTAGACCCCGCCGCGCCGCGACGGGCTGCCATGTGGCCGGGCCGCTCCGTGGCGCGCTGCCTCCATGTTAGGCAGCCGCGCTCCGCTCCTTCGGCTGCCGCGCGTGTTCCTCGCCCTTCTCTTCGCCTACGTGCTCAGCCAGTTCTTCCGCGCGTTCCTGGCGGTCGTGGCGGGCGACCTCTCGGGCGATCTCGGGCTCGATCCGGCCGGGCTCGCGAGCCTGCCGGCGGCCTGGTTCGCGGCCTTCGCGCTCGCGCAGTTCCCGGTCGGGATCGCGCTGGACCGGTTCGGGCCGCGCCGCACGCTGTCGCTCGGCCTCGCCGTCGCGGCCGGCGGCGCGACCCTGCTGGCGGTCGCGACGGGCCTGCGCTCGGCCACGCTCGCCATGGCCCTGATCGGGGCCGGCTGCGCCCCCGTCCTCATGGCGGGCTACTACGTCATCGCCCGGACCTACCCGCTGCACCGCTTCGCGACGCTGTCGTCGCTCCTCCTCGGGCTCGGCGCGCTGGGCGATCCGCTGAGCGGCGCCCCGCTCGCGGCGCTCGCGGGCGCGGTCGGCTGGCGGGGCGCGATCGGCCTCATGGCGATCGTCACGGTGGGCGCCGTCGCGGCCGTCGCGATCTGGCTGAGGGACCCGCCCCGGGCCGAGACGGCCGTGCCGGTCTCGCTCGCGGCCTCGCTCCGCACGGTCGTCGGCACGCGGGCGCTCTGGCCGCTGGTCCCGCTGGCCTTCGCGTCCTACGGGCCCGTCCTGGCGACCCGCGGCCTCTGGATCGCGCCCTATCTCGGCGAGGTCCACGGCCTGCAGCTCGCCGGGATCGGGCTCGCCGCCACCGCCATGGGCTTCGCCATCGCCGGCGGCGCGCTGCTCTACGCGCCCCTGGTCCGGCTCTTCGGCGGCATCAAGCGCACCGTCATCGTCGGGACGGGGATCGCGGCCGCGTCCTGGATCGCGCTCGGCCTGGTCGGCGCCGGCTCGCGGCCGGGCGCGATCGGCCTTCTGCTCCTCGCGGGCTGCCTCGGCTCGCCCTTCGCGCTCGTCATGGCGCATGCGCGCTCGTTCCTGCCCACCCACCTGATCGGGACGGGCGTGACGCTCATGAACCTCTTCTTCATGGGGGGCGTCGCGACGACGCAGTGGATCTCGGGCCGGGCCGTGGACGCGGCGCTCGCGGCCGGCACGGCGCCGGCCACGATCTACGGCACGCTGTTCTCGGTGTTCGGCCTGCTCCTCGCGGTCGCGGTCGCCATCTACGCGCTGGCGCCCCGCGAGCGGACCGCGTGAGCTATTCGCCGGGTGCCCGGGCCTTGATGGCGAGGGCGTGGAGGCCGCGGCGCGAGAATGCCTCCTCCAGCAGCCCGTTCACGATCCGGTGTCGGTCCACGCGGCTCTTGCCCGCGAAGGCCGCCGACACGACATCGATCCGGAAATGGGTCTCGCCTCCCGGCCTTGCGCCCGCATGGCCGGCATGGAGATGCGACTCGTCCTCCACCCCGAGCGTTTCGGGCCCGAGACCCTTCGTCAACGCCTCCGTGATCCACTCGCGCATGGTCATCCGCTTCACCTTTCCGGGCCGATCCGGGCCGCCGCCTTGCGGCCCCGTTCGGCCGCACCGATAATCGGTTCGTCATGGGTCTCAACTCGCCACTCTTCGACCGCGTCCGCATCAAGCCGAAATGCGACGAGTCGCGCCGGGAGGACGTCCCCGGCTGCGAGCGGGCGGGCTGCCGCGAGGCGGGCCTCCACCGCGCCCCCAAGGGTCGGGGGCGCGAAGGGCAGTTCTGGCGCTTCTGCCTCCCCCACGTGCGGGAGTACAACGCCTCCTACAACTACTTCACGGGCATGTCGGACGACGACGTCCAGGCCTTCCAGAAGGAGGCGGTGGTCGGGCACCGTCCCACCTGGACCATGGGCGCCGGCCAGGGACGGCGGAAGCGCGACGGCGCGCCGAATTCCGAGGAGTTCGACTACATCGATCCCTTCGGCGTGATGGGGTCGGGGGGCGTCGAGCGGACCCGCAAGGCGCCCGAGCCCCCGAAGCCGCGGCGGCCGGCGCCGGTCCTGCGGGCGCTCGAGACCTTCGGCCTGGACGAGAACGCCGGCACGACCGAGATCAAGGCGCAGTACAAGGTCCTCGTGAAGCGCTTCCACCCCGACGCCCATGGCGGCGACCGCTCCTACGAGGAGCGGCTGCGCGACATCATCCGGGCGCACGACACCCTGAAGGCGGCCGGCCTCTGCTGATCCGTCGCTCCCCGAACGGTCCCGCCGCGCACGGCTCTTTCGCCACGGTGAAATTGCACGGCGCCCGGGGCCTCGCTAAGACGGGGCATGCGCCCGGCCCGGCGCCGGTCTCGCCTCCGTCCGCGGCAGGCCTCCTGCTCCCGTGCCCTCCGAAAAGGTCCCTTCGATGCTCGTGACCAGCGAAACCGCGCCCGGCCTGCCGGACACGACGGTCTCCGTCCGGGAAGCCTTCAAGATCGATTCGGACATGCGGGTCCCGGCCTATTCGGCCACCTCGTCGCATGTGCCGGACACCGATCCCGACTACCTGTTCGATCCGCCGACGACGCTCGCCATCCTGGCCGGGTTCTCGCGCAACCGGCGCGTGATCGTGACGGGCTACCACGGCACCGGCAAGTCGACCCATATCGAGCAGGTGGCGGCGCGCCTGAACTGGCCCTGCGTGCGCATCAACCTCGACAGCCACGTCTCGCGCATCGACCTCGTCGGCAAGGACGCCATCGTCCTGCAGGACGGCAAGCAGGTGACCGAGTTCAAGGACGGCATCCTGCCCTGGGCCTACCAGAACAACGTCGCGCTCGTGTTCGACGAGTACGACGCCGGCCGGCCGGACGTGATGTTCGTCATCCAGCGCGTGCTGGAGGCCTCGGGCCGCCTGACGCTGCTCGACCAGAGCCGCGTGATCCGCCCCCACCCCGCCTTCCGGCTCTTCGCGACCGCCAACACGGTGGGGCTCGGCGACACGTCGGGCCTCTATCACGGCACCCAGCAGATCAACCAGGCGCAGATGGACCGCTGGTCCATCGTGACGACGCTGAACTACCTCCCCCACGACGAGGAGGTCGAGATCGTGCTGTCGAAGGCGCACCATTACCGGAACCCGGAAGGGCGCGAGATCGTCGGCAAGATGGTGCGGGTCGCGGACCTGACGCGGAACGCCTTCATCAACGGCGACCTGTCGACCGTCATGTCCCCCCGAACGGTCATCACCTGGGCCGAGAACGCGGAGATCTTCTCCGACGTCGGCTTCGCGTTCCGGCTGACGTTCCTGAACAAGTGCGACGAGCTCGAGCGGACGCTCGTGGCGGAGTTCTACCAGCGCTCCTTCGGCAAGGAATTGCCCGAGAGCGCCGTCAACGTGGCATTGAGCTGAGAGCCCGAATCGCGCGGCCGGCGCGGGCGGCATGCCGCCCTCCGCACCCGGTCTCGCCCCGCGGAGGTTTCCATGAGCGAAGCGGCCCTCAAGGACCGGACGGGTGACGGCGACGCCGCCGGCGACCTCTACGCGCGGGACCATTACGGCTGGGTCGAGGAGCAGGTGGCGCTGCTCCGGGCGGGGCTCCTGGGCGAGGCCGACGCGCCCCGCATCGCGGCCGAGCTGGCCGAGCTCGGCCGGGGGCACGTCGCCCGCCTGCAGAACGCGCTGAAGATGCTCGTCGTCCACATGCTGACATGGGACGGACAGGCCGAATCGCGGAGCCGCACGACGGAGGGCTCCATCCGCGAGCAGCGCCGCCGGATCGTCCGGCTCCTGTCCCGCAACCCGAGCCTGAAGTCGCGGGCGGACGCCGCGCTCGACGACGCCTACGAGGACGCCGTCTTCTGGGCCGCGGAAGCCACCGGCCAGCCCGCCGACGAGTTTCCGCGGACCTGCCCCTACGATTGGAGCGACATCCTCGAGCGCGCCTTCGAGCTCGACCGGAAGCCCTGATGTCCATCTCGAACCGCAAGCCGCCGGAGCGTCGCGAGGCGCCGAACGAGCCCCTGAAGCGCGCCGTCGCCGGCTGCCTGCGGGCCATGGCGGGAGCGCCCGAGCTCGAGGTCGTCTACGCGTCCGACCGGCCGATCCTGACCTCCGACAAGGCCCGGCTGCCGGAGCCGCCGCGCAAGCTCTCGCCCGAGGACGTGGCGATCGTGCGCGGCCATGCCGACGCGATGTCGCTGCGCCTCGCCTGCCACGACCAGGCTACGCACCGCCGGCTCGCGCCCCAGGGCCAGGCGGCCCGGGCCATCTTCGACGCCGTCGAGCAGGCCCGCGTGGAGGCGATCGGCGCCCGCCGCATGGCCGGCGTCGCCTCCAACCTCTCGGCCATGATCGAGGACCGCTATCACCGGGGCGGCAAGTACGAGGAGATCACCGACCGGGCCGACGCGCCGCTCGAGGACGCGGTCGCCCTGATGGTGCGCGAGCGCCTGACCGGCCTGAAGCCGCCCGAGGCCGCGACCCGGATCGTCGACCTCTGGCGCGACCACGTGGAGGACAAGGCGGGGCGCGATCTCGACGGCCTTCTCGGCACGCTCGAGAACCAGCGCGATTTCGCCCGCTCCGTGCGCGGGCTGCTGCAATCGCTCGACATGTCGGACGAATCCGCCCTCGACCGGGAGGACGACGACCAGGAGGACGACGGCGAGGCGGAGAGCCAGGAGCAGGGCGGCGACGGCGAGGCCGAGGACGCCCGCGAGGGCGAGCGGGCCGAGATGGACCTGCAGGACGAGGCGACGGACGAGCTCGACGAGGGCGCGACCGAATCGGCCGACGCGCCCTCGGGCGAGATGCCCGAGGATTCGGAGGACTCCGATTCGGAGGAGGCGTCCGACGCCTCCCGGCCGCCGACCGGGCGGCCGAACGAGTCGCGCGGGCCCGACTACAAGCCGTTCACGTCGAAGTTCGACGAGGAGATCGAGGCCGAGGAGCTCTGCGACGCGAACGAGCTCGCGCGGCTGCGGGCCTATCTCGACAAGCAGCTCTCGCACCTGCAGGGCGTCGTGGGCCGGCTCGCGAACCGGCTCCAGCGCCGCCTGCTCGCGCAGCAGAACCGGTCCTGGGACTTCGATCTCGAGGAGGGGGTGCTCGATCCGGCGCGCCTCGTCCGCGTCGTCATCGATCCCCAGCAGCCGCTCTCGTTCAAGCGGGAGAAGGACACGCAGTTCCGCGACACGGTGGTGAGCCTGCTGATCGACAATTCGGGCTCCATGCGGGGCCGGCCGATCACGGTGGCGGCGACCTGCGCGGACATCCTCGCCCGGACGCTGGAGCGCTGCGGCGTGAAGGTCGAGATCCTCGGCTTCACGACGCGCGCCTGGAAGGGCGGGCAGTCCCGCGAATCCTGGCTGCAGGGCGGCAAGCCGCCGAGCCCGGGCCGGCTCAACGACCTCCGGCACATCATCTACAAGTCCGCCGACGCGCCCTGGCGGCGGGCGCGCCGCAACCTCGGCCTGATGATGCGCGAGGGCCTCCTGAAGGAGAACATCGACGGCGAGGCGCTCGACTGGGCGCACAAGCGCCTCCTCGCCCGCCCCGAGCAGCGTCGCATCCTGATGGTGATCTCGGACGGGGCGCCGGTCGACGATTCGACGCTGTCGGTGAATGCCGGCAACTACCTCGAGCGGCACCTGCGCTACGTGATCGAGGAGATCGAGAACCGCTCGCCGGTCGAGCTGATCGCGATCGGCATCGGGCACGACGTGACTCGCTACTACCAACGCGCCGTCACCATCGTGGACGCCGAGGAGCTCGGCGGCGTCATGACGGAGAAGCTGGCGGAGCTCTTCGCCGAGACCGCGGGCGAGCCCGACGGGCGCCGGACCCGCGTGCGGCCGCGCCTCGCCGCGTGAGGATCCGGCGCCGGGCGCTGCTCGGCGCGACGCTCGGTGCGACCGCGTTCGGCGCCGCCGGATGCGGCCTGACCTTCCGGCGGAGCGCGCCGCGGGCCGAGCGCCCGGTGACCGTTTCCGCCACGGCGCTGCCGTCCTTCCTCCGGTCCGAGCCCGAGCGCGTCCAGTTCGGCCGGCTCCGTTACCGGGGCGGCCTCTCGCTCACGTCCGAGGATGCCGGCTTCGGCGGGTTCTCCGCGCTGTGGCGCTCGGCGGACGGTCGCGACCTCGTCTCCGTCTCGGACAACGCGCAATGGCTCGCGGCCCGGGTCGTCGAGGCGGATGGGCGGGCCGCGGGACTGGCCGAGGCCCGCATGGCGCCGATCCTCGGGGAGACGGGCCAGCCGCTCGTCGACGGCCGCGCCTTCGACACCGAATCGCTCGCGATGGCCGGCGGCGAGGCCTTCGTCGGGATCGAGCGGGTGCACGAGGTGCGCCGGTTCGCCTTCGCGCGGGACGGGCTCCTCGCGCGGGGCGAGCCGATCCCGACGCCGCCGGACATGAAGCGGCTGCCGGGCAATGCCGGCCTCGAGGCGCTGGCGGTCGCGCCGCCCGGCCACGCGCTCGCGGGCAGCCTCCTCGGCATCTCCGAACAGGCGAGGCGGGCGCAGAACGCCCCGACCAAGGGCTGGGTGCTGACGGGGCCGCGTCCCTTCGGCTTCGACGTCGTGCGGACCGGCAACTACGACGTGACGGACCTCGCCTTCCTGCCGACGGGGGAGGCGCTGCTGCTCGAGCGTCGCTTCGACCTGTTCTGGGGCATCGCGTGCCGGATCCGGCAGATCGCCCCCGACGCCTTCCGGGCCGGCGCCCTGGTCGACGGCCCCACGATCTTCGAGGCCGACCGCTCCCACGAGCTCGACAACATGGAAGGGCTCGCCATCCACCGCGACGGCGCGACGGGCGCCACGATCCTGACCCTGGTCTCCGACGACAACTTCATGCCGTTCCAGCGGACGCTGCTGCTGGAATTCGTCCTCAGCTGACGGGTCGGTCGCGCCACCAGCGCACCGTCTCGGCGATGCCGTCCGCGAGCGCGATGCGGGGCCGGAAGCCGACCTCGTCGAACAGCCGGCCGGGCGCGGCTTCGACGACGTCCGGCTCGGACGGCGCGAGCTGGCGCGCGCCGAAGGCGATCGCCTCGCCGCCGCCGGCCACGGCAGCCACGGCCTCGATCAGGGATCGCACCGGCACGGCCGCGCCGGAGCCGATGTTGACGGGGCCGGACACCGACGAGCCGAGCAGGGCGACGAACGCGCCCGCGACGTCGCGGACGTGCAGGAAGTCGCGGCGCTGCCGGCCATGGCTCGTCGGGAAGGGCTCCCCGGCGAGCAGCGCCCGGGCCGCATCGGCGACGAGCCGGCCGCGCTTCTCGCCGGGCCCGTAGAGGAAGAAGACGCGCCCGGTCGCGAAGGAGAGGCCCTCCGTCTCGGCGTAGCTCGCCGCGATCCGCCGGAAGCCGTCCTTCGCGGCGCCGTACAGCGTCGCCGGCCGGCAGGGCGTCGCGATCTCGTCCAGCCGGTCGCCGCCCCAGGCGTATTCGGCGCAGGTCCCGGCCGACACGGCCCGGACGCCGCCCGCGTCGCGGAAGGCACGCAGCAGGACGAGGCTCGCCGAGACCCAGTCGAGGTTGGCGGGCGAGCGCCAGTAGGCGCCCGGCTCCGCGTACCAGGCGAGGTGCAGGAGATGGCTCGCGCCGGCTGCGCCGACGACGCGCCGGACGGCGTCGGCATCGAGGAGGTCGACCGCGTGGTGCGCCGCGACCGGCGCGTCGGGCCGGGAGCGGCCGAGGGCATGGACCTCGTGGCCGGCCTCCAGGAGGAGCGGGACGGCGGAGCGGCCGATGAAGCCCGTCGCGCCCGTGACGAGGATGCGGCTCACGCCTGGAAGTCCGGAAAGGCGAGATCGCGGGGCGAGATCACGGTGACGGGTTCGGGCCAGGCGATGTCGAAGGCCGGGTCGGTCCAGCGCAGGCCCCGCGCCGCCGAGGGCTCGAACGACACGTCGATCATGTAGAGGAGCTCGGTCGCGTCCGCGAGCGCCTGGAAGCCGTGGGCCAGCCCCGCCGGGATGTAGAGCGCCCGGTGGTTCTCGGCCGAGAGCGCGACGCCGAAGCTGCGGCGAAAGGTCGGCGAGTCGGGCCGGAGATCGACCACGACGTCGTGGACCGCCCCCGCCGTGCAGCGGACGAGCTTCGTCTCGGCATGGGGCGCCACCGCATAGTGCATGCCGCGCACGGTACCGCGCCGGGCGTTGAAGGAGACCGAGGATTGCGCGAATCGCCCGACGAGCCCCCGGCCGACGAGCGCGGCCTCGTCGTGCGTGCGCGCGAAGAAGCCGCGCTCGTCGCGATGCGGCGCGACCTCGACGATGAACGTGCCGGGGAGGGGAGTCTCGAGGATCTGCATGCCGCACCGTTAGCCGATCGGGCGCCGCCGGTCAGGTAGGGAACGAACCGCTCCCGAAGGCAACCTGTCGGAGAACGGAACGTTGGGTCGGGTCGCATGCGGAGCCAATCCGCGCGATCCAAGGAGACAGAGAATGCGCAAGACACTCACCGCGATGGCCTTCGCGGCCGGTTTGATCGGCCTCGGCGCCGCGGCCCAGGCCGCGCCCGTGCCGGCCTCGTCGTCTCTGCCCGGGCTCGCCGGCGAGATCGCGACCCCCGTCCAGATGTCTCCCCGCGAGCGCCGGATGATCCGCCACCACCGCATGGACCGCCGCATGCATCATCGCCGAATGGAGCGCCGGATGATGCGCCGCGAGATGCGTCGCGACATGCGCCGCCGCGGCTACTGAGCCGACGCTATCGAATACGGGGCCGGCTCTCGGGCCGGCCCCGCCTACCCGACGTGCCTGCCCGACCCCGCCCGTGCTAGGCAG
>JAEUAC010000312.1 GCA_019695455.1 Methylorubrum extorquens
TTGCCGGTGGGCTCGTCGGCCACCAGGATCGCCGGATTCGGCGCCAGCGCCCGGGCGACGGCCACGCGCTGCTGCTCGCCGCCGGAGAGCTGGGCCGGGTAGTGGTTGAGCCGCCCGCCGAGACCGACGCCCTCGAGCTCGGCCTTCGCCCGCGCCGCCGCGCCCGTCCGCCCGGCGAGCTCGAGCGGCAGGGCCACGTTCTCGAGCGCCGTCATCGTCGGCACGAGGTGGAAGGACTGGAAGATGATGCCGACCCGCCGGCCCCGGAGCCGGGCGAGGGCGTCCTCGCCGAGCGGCCCGAGATCCGTGCCGTCGAGCACGACGCGGCCGCGGTCCGGTCGCTCGAGGCCCGCCATGACCATGAGGAGGGTCGACTTGCCCGATCCCGAGGACCCGACGAGACCCACGGCCTCACCGGTCGCGACCGACAGGCTGACGGAGCGCAGCACGTGCACGCGCGCCGCCCCGTCGCCGAGGCTGAGGTCGATGTCGTCGAGCGCGATGATCTTGTCGGTCACGGGCGAAGACCCGATCTGACGCGGCCTGGACGGGATGTGAGGTCGAGGAATGGGCGAGGCATGGTTCGAACGCTCATATGGGACGGCCGGGCCGCGCGGCCAGACCCGGCGGGCGTCTCTGGCGATCCTGGCCGGTGCCGCGATCGGCGCGGCCGGATCGCCTGCAAGCGCCGCGCCGGAGCGCCCCATGACCATCGTCGCCCTCGGTGACAGCCTGACGGCGGGCTACAACCTGCCGGCCGCCGCCGCCTTCCCGGCCGTGCTGGAGGCCGCCCTGAAGGCACGGGGCCAGACGGTGTCGATCGCGAATGCCGGCGTCTCGGGCGACACCGCCAGCGGCGGGCTCGACCGGCTCGACTGGTCGGTGCCAGACGGCACGGACGGCGTGATCCTCGAACTCGGCGCGAACGACATGCTGCGCGGGACGGATCCCGCCGTCACCCGGACGGCGCTCGCGACGATCCTGCGGCGCCTCGCGGAGCGCCGCATCCCCGTCCTGCTGGCCGGCATGAAGGCGAGCCGCAATCTCGGGCCGGCCTTCGTCGAGCGTTTCGACGCGATCTATCCCGACCTCGCCCGCGAATACGGGCTCGTCCTCTACCCGTTCTTCCTGGACGGCGTCGCGGGCGAATCGCGCCTGACGCTGCCGGACGGGCTCCACCCCTCGGCGGAGGGCGTCCGCATCATGGTCGACCGCATCCTGCCGACGGTCGAGACCTTCCTGGCGCGCCTGAAGGCCTGACGTCCGGACGGCGAGCCGGGTGTGAATGGGACGATCTGCGGCCTTGCGGCCGCGGCGCTCGCCCGCGAGCATGGCACCCGGCGAGAGAGGGGAACGCGATGCCACGCCTGTTCACGGGCCTCGAGATCCCGACCGCCGTCTCGGACGCGCTCGCGTCCCTCCGCGGCGGGCTCGTCGGCGCGCGCTGGATCGACCCGGCGAACTACCACCTGACGCTCCGCTTCCTCGGCGACGTGGACGGGGCGACCGCGCGGGACGCGGCCGCCATCCTGGCGGAAGGCCGCGCCCGGTCGCCCGTCCGGGTGACGCTCGATTCGCTCGCGACGTTCGGAGGGGCGCGTCCCCGCGCCATCATCGCCCGCGCCGCGCCGACGCCCGAGCTGCTCCAGCTCCAGGCCGAGCAGGAGCGCGCGCTGCGCCGCGTCGGCCTCGCCCCGGAGACGCGCAAGTTCACGCCGCACGTGACCCTCGCCCGGTTGCGGGACGCCGCGGCGGGCGACGTCGCCGCCTGCCTCGCGACCCGCGGCCATTTCCCGCCGCTCGCCTTCACGGCGGAGCGCTTCGTCCTCTATTCGGCGCGCGACTCGGTGGGGGGAGGGCCCTACCTCGTGGAGGCGGCCTATCCGCTCGAGGGCGCGGCCAAGGAGGTGGGATCCCCGTGGCGGAGCGTGGAGCCCGCCGCCTGGGCGACCTTCCGGCGATCCGCCTGAGGACAACCGCAATTCCGCCGATTTCATCTTTGTTAACCGTCACCTGCCTAGCTTAACGAAAAGTAACGCGCGCGGCCCGAATTCATGACACGCTTCCTCACGACCTCCGCGGCGCTGCTCCTGGCGATCGCGGCCGCGACGGGCGCCGAGGCCCAGGCACGGCGCCCCGCCGCCGCCCCGGCCGGGGCACCCGGCGGCGCGGGCGCGACGCTGGTCGCGACCTTCAACGACTGGTCGGCCTACACGGCGCAGACCGGCCGCTCGAAGATCTGCTACGCGCTGTCCCAGCCCAAGTCGCGCTCGCCCGCGAACCTGAAGGACACGCCGGCCTATCTCTTCGTGTCGTTCCGCCCGGCGGAGAACGTGAAGAACGAGGTCGCGACCGTGCTCGGCTTCGACACGAAGGAGACCGGTCCGGCCGAGGCCGCCATCGGCTCGACCAGCTACGCGCTCGTCACCAAGGGAAAGAACGGCTGGATCAAGAACCCGGCCGAGGAGGCCCAGGCGATCGCCACCATGTCGAAGGGCCAGCAGGTCACCGTCTCGGCGACCTCGGCCCGCGGCAACAAGACGGGCGACCGCTATTCGCTCGCCGGCTTCGCCCAGGCGCTCGACCGGGCCCGGAAGGAATGCCCCTGATCCGCCGGGCCTGACCGGCGCGGCACGGGGCCGCCGTTCGGTCCGCGAGCGACGCGGCGGCCGTGTGGCCGGAAGGCGTAAGGACCCGGACAGGGTTTCCTGCTAAGCTCGCGCCTGCCCGTTCCGCCTCGGATGCAGTGCCCCATGCGCCGCCTCGCCCTCGTTCTCCTGCCGCTGCTCCTCGGGGCGGTGGACGCGTCGGCCGCCACGCCGCCGGCCCGGCCGCGGGCGGGCCTGCCCGGCGGGCTGGACAGCCCCGACGTCGACATCGTGCGCCAGGCCGTGGGCCGCGCGGGCGCCGTGACCTACGCCTTCTACGCCGCCGGCAAGCCGGATGCGCCGCGTCCCGTGGCCGTGTTCCTGCACGGCTGGGGCGCCGTGAACCCGGTGATCTACGGCGGCTGGATCGACCATCTCGCCCGCAAGGGATGGCTGGTCCTGTTCCCGGCCTTCCAGACCGTCGGACAGACGCGCCCCGCCGACGCGACGGCCCGCGCCGGCCAGCTCGTGAAGGACGCGCTCGCGAGCCTCGCGCAGGATCCCGCGGCGCGCCCGGACCTCACGCGCGTCGGCCTCATCGGCCACTCGGCCGGGGCCGGCATCGCCGTGAACCTCGCCGCCGAGGCGAGGAGCCTCGACCTTCCCGTGCCGCGGCTCGTCCTCGCCGTCATGCCGGGCGGCATCGCCTCCGATTCCGCGTCGCGCGGCGTGCCGCTCGCCGATCTCGCCAAGCTCGATCCGTCGACCGCCCTCATCACCATGGTCGGCGACCGCGACGCCGCTCCCGCCGACCGCGTCTCGCGCCGCATGCTGCGGGAGGCGAGCGACCTGCCGCCCTCGAAGAAGCTGTTCATGCGGATCGGGTCGGACGATCACGGCTTCCCGACCCTCTCGGCCACGCTCGCCTCGCCGGCGGCCCCGAAGGAGGGCTACGACATGGCGACGATCAAGGTCGCCCCCGACCCCGCCGTCGATCCGAAGACGGCCCGCGCCCAGCGGCCGAAATGGTCGGCCGACATGGTGCTGTCCGGCGAGCAGACGGTCCTGCTCGGCCAGCTGCAGCGCAACGCGGTGGACACGCTGGACTGGCTCGGGTTCTGGAAGACGTTCGACATGGCGTCCGACGCGGTCTTCACCGGATCGGGCGACATGGCGGCGCTCCGGTCGGACCCGGCCTTCGTCGACATGGGCCGCTGGAGCGACGGCTGGCCGGTCCGCCGGCTCGCGGCCGAGACGCCGAAGGCCGTCGATCCCACGGCGACCGCCGCCACGCCCGCGCGCGTCGCCCCGGCGCCGACCAAGATGCCCGTCACCCGCCAGCGTCCGCGTCCCCGCCGCGAGTGATGCTGCGCCGCAGGGCGGGCCCTCGAACCTCCGGGAGCGCTCCGCGTTCTCCGCACGCCCGAGGAACGGCCGCTCCATGACGACGACGACGCGCCGGCAGGTCCTCGCCGGCTCGGCCGCCCTTTCCGGGGCCGCCGTGATGACGGGGACCGCATCGCGCGCCGCGAGCTACGACGTCGCGATCGTCGGAGCCGGCGCGGCCGGGATCGCGGCCGCCCGCCGCCTCAAGGCGCTCGGCCGGACGGCCATCGTCGTCGAGGCGCGGGACCGGATCGGCGGCCGCGTCGCGACCGACACCCGGCTCGGCCTGCCCTTCGACGCGGGCGCGCAGTACCTGCATTGGGCCGAGCGCAATCCCTGGCGCGAGCTCGCCTCCACGTTCGGCGTCGCCACCGAGGAGGATGCCGGCGGCCGGCCGCCGCGGATCTATCTCGGCGGCCGCACGATCCCCGACGCGGAGCGCGGCGCCAGGCGGGCCGCCTTCGCGCGGCTGGACGGGCTCGTGGCCGCCGGGATCAGGCCGGACCGGTCGATCGCCCAGGCCGTCGCGACGGCCGGGCCGGACCTCGCCGACGCGGCGGCGGGCCTGACCCGGCTGACGCTCGGCGAGGA
>JAEUAC010000328.1 GCA_019695455.1 Methylorubrum extorquens
GGGACCTTCGGCTCCACGATCCTGGCCGAGGCCGCGCGGGCGGCCGGCACGGCGGACGGCGTGGTCTTCGCCGAGACGGGCACGCTGCCCTGGCTCGCCCGCAAGCACGGCCCGGCCGAGGTCGCGATCACGATCCGGGCGAAGCACCTGCCGGTCGGCGTGTTCCCGGCCTGCCGCTCCGCGGAGGCGCTGGCCGTGCTGGACCGGGCGTTTCCCGGCGTGTGCACGCCCTGCGGCGACGCGCTGTCGGGCGCGCTCATGAACGCGGGACCGATCATCCACCCGCCGCTCGTCGTCATGAATGCGGGCCCGCTCGCGCATTTCGAGCGCTGGGACATCCACAAGGAGGGCACGCAGCCCGCCATCCGGCGCGTGACGGACGCGCTCGACGCCGAGCGCGTCGCGGTCCGGGAGGCGCTGGGCTACGGCGCGCCGCACTTCCCGCTGGCCGACCACTACGCCGCGACCGGGCCCGAATGGATGTACGGCCGGGGCTCGCACGACCGGCTCACCGAATCCGGCGACTGGCGGGAGCGGATCGAGATCGAGACGCATCGCTACGTCCGGGAGGACCTGCTGCTCGGCCTGTCGTTCCTCGTGTCCGTCGGCGAGCTCGCGGGCGTCGCGACGCCGCTCGCGCGCTCGTTCCTCGCCATCGGCCGGGCCGCGACGGGCGGGACGGAGAGCCGGACGCTCGCCGATCTCGGCCTGGGCGCGCTGGACCGCGCCGCCCTGCAGGCGCTCCTCCGGCGGGGCTTCGCATGAGCCGTCCCGCCGTCGCCTGCATCGGGGCGGGCCGGATGGGGCGCGGCATCGCGGTCGCCTTCGCCTATGCCGGGCATCCCGTGCGGCTCCTCGACGCGAAGCCGCGCGAGCCCGCCGCCTTCGCGGCGCTCGCGGCCTCGGTCGCGGACGAGGTCCGGACCACGCTCGCGACGCTCGCCGCCATCGGCCTCTTCGCGGAGGCTGACGTCGCCGCCATCGCCGGGCGGGTGAGCGTCGCGAGGGCCGAGGACATGGCGGAGGCGCTGCGCGGCGTGCCGCTCGTGTTCGAGGGCGTGCCCGAGATCGTCGCCCTGAAGCACGAGGTCCTGCGGCGCGTGTCGGCGGCGGCCGAGCCGGACGCGATCGTCGCGTCGACGACCTCCACCATCCTCGTCGACGACCTGTCCGACGCCGTCGCCGGTCCCGAGCGCTTCCTCAACGCGCATTGGCTGAACCCGGCCTACCTCGTGCCGCTCGTGGAGGTCTCGCCCGGGCGCCGCACCGATCCGGCGGCGGTCGGGCGCCTGAAGGGCATCCTCGAGGGCATCGGCAAGGTGCCGGTGGTCTGCCGGGCCTCGCCGGGCTTCATCGTGCCGCGCATCCAGGCGCTCGCCATGAACGAGGCCGCCCGCATGGTGGAGGAGGGCGTCGCCACCCCGGACGAGCTCGACAAGGCGATCCGCTACGGCTTCGGCTTCCGCTTCGCCGTGCTCGGGCTCGTCGAGTTCATCGATTGGGGCGGAGTGGACATCCTGCACCATGCGAGCCGCTACCTCGCCGACGCGCTCGGCGACCCGCGCCACGAGGCGCCGCCCGTGATCGGCCGGATGATGGAGGAGGGGAGGCTCGGCCTGCGGGCCGGGGCGGGATTCCGCGACTTCGCGGGCGTGGACGCCGACGCCTACCGGCGGGAGCGCCTCTCCGCCTTCGTGGCGCTGCTGCGGCACCAGGGGCTGGCCCGGGAGCCCGTGCTCGACGCCTGATGCTGCGATGCGGCAGCCTTGTGGCCTCGGCGCCACAACGGCGGGCGGGAAGGACTGTTAGTCAGATCGTCATCCCTTCTCTCGAATCACGGACGACCATGACAACCCGGCGTGCCCTTCTCGGCCTCCTCGCCGGCGCCCCGCTCGCCGCCTGCCAGTCGTTTCCGGTCGCGAACAAGGTGCCTCTCGCCGCGGACGACGACGCGCGCTGGTACAAGAGCGTCGTCAAGGACGAGCCGCACGACTACTACCTGGTCGACCGCTCGCTGATGAAGCCGGAGCTGCAACGCCAGGTCGTGAAGTACACGGGCGACCAGCGCCCCGGCACGGTGGTCGTCGATATCGACGAGCGCTTCCTCTACCTCGTCGGCGACGACGGGACGGCCATGCGCTACGGCGTGGGCGTGGGCCGGCAGGGCTTCTCCTGGCGCGGCACGGCGACGGTCGGCCGGAAGGCCAAGTGGCCCACCTGGAACCCCACGACGACGATGGTCTCGCTCAAGCTGGCCTCGGCCGGCAGCCGCGAATCCGGCCTCGACAACCCGCTCGGCGCGCGCGCCCTCTACCTCTACAAGGGCAGCCAGGACACGCTGTTCCGCATCCACGGCACGAACGAGCCGTGGTCGATCGGCGAGCAGGTGTCGTCGGGCTGCGTGCGGATGCTCAACGAGGACATCGCGGATCTCTACGAGCGCGTGCCCGTCGGGGCGACGGTGCGGGTGCGCCGCGGAGGCTCCTGGCGCGTCTGACCGCCGAGCCCGGCCTGTGGCAAAAACGTGTCACGCCGGAGCCGGGCCCGTCTTGAAGGCCCCTGGCCTGCCACCATATGCGGCAAGTCGCGGGAAGCGACGCGTCGATCGCCCTGAGACGACGAACGGACGCGCCCTCCCACTCAATGCAACAGCCATGGACCGGACCGCCTGCGGGGGTCCGGTGGTCTGCTTAAACGGATGAGGGATCCCACCATGGGAAAAGTGATCGGTATCGACCTCGGCACCACGAATTCCTGCGTGGCCGTGATGGAAGGCTCGCAGCCCAAGGTCGTCGAGAATTCGGAAGGGGCGCGCACCACGCCGTCCATCGTCGCCTTCACGGATGACGGGGAGCGGCTCGTCGGCCAGCCGGCCAAGCGCCAGGCGGTCACCAACCCGGACCGCACCTTCTTCGCCATAAAGCGCCTGATCGGCCGTCCCTACGACGACCCGATGACGCAGAAGGACAAGGGGCTCGTCCCCTACAAGATCGTCAAGGGCGGCGGCAACGACGCCTGGGTCGAGGCCGACGGCAAGAGCTATTCGCCCTCGCAGATCTCCGCCTTCACGCTGCAGAAGATGAAGGAGACCGCGGAGGCCCATCTCGGGCAGCCGGTGACGCAGGCCGTCATCACGGTCCCCGCCTACTTCAACGATGCTCAGCGTCAGGCCACCAAAGACGCCGGCAAGATCGCCGGCCTCGAAGTGCTGCGCATCATCAACGAGCCGACCGCGGCGGCGCTGGCCTACGGCCTCGACAAGCAGGACGGCAAGACGATCGCGGTCTATGACCTCGGCGGCGGCACGTTTGACGTGTCGGTCCTCGAGATCGGCGATGGCGTGTTCGAGGTGAAGTCGACCAACGGCGACACCTTCCTCGGCGGTGAGGACTTCGACAACCGGCTCGTCGAGTACTTTGCCGACGAGTTCAAGAAAGAGCAGGGCATCGATCTCAAGAAGGACAAGCTGGCGCTCCAGCGCCTGCGCGAGGCGGCCGAGAAGGCCAAGATCGAGCTTTCTTCCGCGAGCCAGACCGACATCAACCTGCCCTACATCACGGCGGACGCGACCGGGCCGA
>JAEUAC010000441.1 GCA_019695455.1 Methylorubrum extorquens
CGCGACGCAGAACGCCGCTCCGGCCGGGCATCTCGGCACGGCGACGGCCACGATGAACTTCTCCCGGCAGCTCATGGGCGCCGTCATCGTGGCGGGCTTCGGCGCCCTCGTGCTGTCCGGCGCGGCCGGAGGCCAGGGCCTGACGCTGGAGGCGCTCGGCGGCGGCGCCTCGCCCGAGCTCGCGGCGACGTTCCGGTGGGTCTTCGCGGCGGCGGCCTGCGGCCTCGCCCTGGCGCTCGCCGCGTTCGCCATGATGGAGGAGCTGCCCTTCCGGGACCGCGCCCACGCCCCGCCCGCGTCCGAGTAGTTGCCGTGCCGACCCGCACGCGGCAGAAGGCGCGCATGGCCAACCCCTCCGACACGTCAGGTCCCGCCGCGGATCGTCCGAGCCGCGAGGAGGCCGAGGCGGCGGTCCGGACGCTGATCCGCTGGGCGGGCGACGATCCGACCCGCGAGGGCCTGATCGAGACGCCGGCCCGCGTCGCCAAGGCCTACGGGGACTGGTTCTCGGGCTACGGGCAGGACCCGGCCGACTCCCTGCGGCGGACCTTCGAGGAGGTCGGGGGCTACGACGAGATCGTGGTTCTGCGGGCGATTCCGTTCTCGTCGCATTGCGAGCACCACATGGCGCCGATCATCGGCGAGGTGCATGTCGGCTACCTGCCGCGCAACCGGGTGGTCGGCATCTCGAAGCTCGCCCGCCTGGTCGACGCCTTCGCCCGCCGGCTGCAGATCCAGGAGCGCCTGACGGCCGAGATCGCCGACACCCTGAACGAGATCCTGGAGCCGCGCGGCGTCGCCGTGGTCGTCGAGGCGACGCACGAATGCATGACCACGCGCGGCGTCCACAAGCGCGGCGTCGCCATGGTGACGAGCCGGATGCTCGGCGCCTTCCGGGACAACCCGGCCACGCGGCGGGAATTTCTGTCGGCGATCGGCAAGTAGCGGGATCGAATGCCGCAGGCCCGCGTTCGGCTGGCGAGATCGGACGGTGGAGCCGATCCGCCGGAGTTCGACCAATGCTGAAATGGGCGCTCATCTTCTTCGTCGTCTCGCTCGTCGCGGGTGCGCTCGGCTTCTCCGGCGTCGCTTCGGGCGCGCGCCGCATCGCCCAGATCCTGTTCGGCCTGTTCCTGGCCATCGCCATCGTCGTCGTCGTGATCGCCTTCGCCATCGGGCAGGCCGTCTTCTGAGGCGCCGCCCGGCCGCATCGGACCGATGCACGCTTGCAACCATCTCCCGCGGGATGGTGCAGGCGATTGCGTCCGCTCCGGCCGGGCCCTAGGGTCCGGCCGCTGCGAACGAGGATGGGCATGGTTTCGAGGATCGCGACGGTGCTGGCGGCCGGCTTCACGCTGCTCGGCGTGACGGGCGCCTCTGCGTCGGGCCCGATCCCCTTCTACGGCTACTCGCCCTATTTCGGCGGACCGTCGCCCTACTACACCTACGACGAGGACGTGCAGGTCTCGTCCACGCAGAGCTACGGCATGCCGGGCTTCGGAACCCGGGTCTATTCCCGCGGCGGCCCGTTCTGGACCAAGACCATGCGCCCCGCCTCGCTGGACGCCGTGTCGGAGCGCCGCGCGCGCCGGCGCGCCGTCCTGCGACGTCGCGGCTGACGAACGGCGCGCTCCGGACCGCACGAACCAGGAACGCCGCGTTCGGGTTCGCGTTGACGACTCCACGAGGGGGCTCGGAGTCGACGCGATGATCACAACACACTTCGGACGATGGATGGCGGCCGGCACGGTCGCCGCCGGCCTCGGCCTCGCGGCAGGGTCGCCGGCACAGGCCGTCACGCTGCCGGTCTCCGGCGCGAACACGGTCGCCCAGGCGCCTCAAGCCGAGGGCGTGCGCTGGCGCGGCGGATACGGCGGCGGCTTCCGCCATGCCGGCTACGGCGGCCGCGGCTATTACGGCGGTCGTGGGTTCTACGGCCGGGGCTATGGCCGCGGCTATTACGGCGGTGGCGGTGCCATCGCGGCCGGCGCCGCGCTCGGCATCCTGGGCACGACGGCCGCGCTCGGCGGTTTCGGCCCGGCTTATGGCGGCTACGGTTACGGCGGCGGCTACGGCTACGGCTACCCGGTCTCCTATGGCTACGGCTACGGATATCCGGCCGCCTACGGCTACGGGTACGGCTATCCCTACCGGCCCTACGGGTACCGCCGGGTCTATGGCCCGCGCTACGGCCATTACGGCCCCGGGTTCCGCCGCGTCGGCTATTACGGGCCGGGCTACGGCTATCGCGGTCGTCACTGGTAGGGAGGGCGACCTCTCGCCACGCGACGGGAGGGCGGCTCAGGCCGCCCTTTCCGTTTGCCCCGCCGCCGACAGCCATTGCGCCGCCGCCTCCCGGCCGCGGTCGCGGAGATCGAGCAGGGCGGAGCGGTCCAGGTCCATGCCCGAGCGTCGGGCGAGGTCCGGCACCCACTCCTCGGCCGAGATCCGTTCGAGGCTGAGGGCCGCGAGCTTGCGGGACAGGGGCGAATCGCCGCCGTCGCGCCCGCTCAGCCGCTTCATGGCCTCGAGCGCCGCGATGTCGTGCATCAGCGGCCCGTTGAACGTGATCTGGTTCAGGCGCTTGGCGATGGTCGGCGAGCTCGTCGGCGTCTCGTCCGCCTGCGTCGGCACGATCTGCACGAGCAGGATGGTGGACGTCTCGGCCACGTCGACGAGCTCGGTCAGCGGCGGATTGGCCGCGTAGCCGCCGTCCCAGTAATCCTCGCCGTCGATCGTGACGGCGTGGTTCAGGAGCGGCAGGCAGGCGGAGGCGAGCACCACGTCGCGCGAGACCTCGCACTCCCGGAAGATCCGCAGGCCGCCGTCCGAGACGCGGGTCGCCGAGACGAGCATCTTCAGGGGCGGTGCCGCCGCCAGCGCCTCGAAATCGACCGCGTTCGACAGGAGCGTCCGCAGCGGGTTCAGGTCGAAGGGATTGAGCTGGTAGGGCGACAGGAGCCGCGTCGAGAGCTCGAGCGCGAGCGACGCCCGGCCCGACGGGGGCAGGAAGCTCGACCGCGCCTTGTCGGCGAGCGCCGTCCAGAACTCGGCGAGTCGCTCGCGCGCGCCCTACCGGCCGCCGCGTCGCAGGCCTTCGGCCATGACCACGGCGTTGACGGCGCCGGCGCTGGCGCCGCTGACCGAATCGAAGGCGAGGTCCGTCTCCTCGAGGAGACGGTCGAGCACGCCCCACGTGAAGGCCCCGAAGGCCCCGCCGCCCTGCAGGGCCAGCGACACGGAACGGTGCGGCGGCGGGGCCGCGTCCGGCCGGAGCGGCCGTGGATGAGGAGTCATCCGTCTCAATTTGTGCAGTGCAACATGAAACGTCAAGGTTGCATGCCGCACCCTTCGCGCAGACCGGCCGGTCGCCCGTGCACAGGGCGGATCCCCTCCAGCGATTGACGCGTCGCCTCGGGTCGGGCCTATCGCGGCCGTTCGCCCCATCGTCCGAGGAGGGAAGCCCGCATGTCGGGAGAGGCCGTTCCGCGCCTGATCGTGGCGCTCGACATGCCGACCGTGCCCGAGGCCGAGGCCCTGGCCGAACGGCTCGCCGGCCTGCCCGTGTGCCTGAAGATCGGGCACCAGCTCGCCTATACGGGCGGGCTCGACTTCGTGGCCCGGCTGATCCGGGCGGGGCGGCCGGTCTTCCTCGACCTCAAGCTCCACGACATCCCGCGCACCGTCGAGGAGGGGGTCCGCTCGCTGGCCGATTTCGGGGCGACGTTCCTCACCGTGCACGCCTATCCGCAGACCGTGCGGGCGGCCGTGGCGGGACGGGGGAACTCCCCGCTCCGCATCCTCGGCGTCACCGTCCTGACCTCGATGGACGACCACGACGCGGCGGCCGCGGGCTACCGCGAGGGCGTCGCGGCGACCGTCGCGGCGCGGGCCGCCGACGCGGCCGCGGCCGGGATCGACGGTCTCGTCTGCGCGGCCACGGAGGCGGCGGACCTGCGGGCGAGCCTGCCGCCGGGCGTCTCGCTCGTCGTGCCGGGCATCCGGCCCGCCGGCAGCGCGGCGGGCGACCAGAAGCGCGTCATGACGCCGGCCCAGGCGATCCGGGCGGGCGCGGACCACCTCGTGGTGGGCCGGCCCATCGCGGGCGCCGCCGACCCGGCCGCGGCCGCGCGCGCCATCCTGGCCGAGATCGAGGGCGTCTCCCGGGTGGCGGCGCCGGACGCGAAGCCGTAAGGCTCCCGCCCATGACCGACCGCATCACCATCCGTCGCCCCGACGATTGGCACGTCCACTTCCGGGACGGCGCCATGATGGCCGCCTGCGCGCCGCACACGGCTCGGGTCTTCGCCCGCGCGATCGCCATGCCGAACCTCGTGCCGCCCGTCCTCACGGCCAGGGACGCGGCCGCCTACCGCGACCGTCTCCGGGCGGCGGCGCCGGGGCTCGAGCCCCTGATGACCTGCTACCTGACGGACGAGACCGACCCCGACGACGTCGAGGCCGGGTTCCGGGACGGCATCTTCGCGGCGCTCAAGCTCTATCCCGCCCACGCGACCACCAACGCGGCCGCGGGCGTGACCGACCTCCGCCGCATCGGCCGCGTGCTGGAGCGGGCGGAGAGGATCGGCCTGCCGCTCTCCATGCACGGCGAGGAGGTCGATCCCGACATCGACATCTTCGATCGCGAGGCCGTGTTCGTCGACCGGCGCCTGGGACCGCTGACGCGGAGCTTCCCGGGTCTCAAGATGATCCTGGAGCACCTGACCACCGTCGTGGCGGTGGAGTTCGTGCGGGCGACCTTCCCGCAGGTCGCCGGCACCATCACGGCCCACCATCTCGAGGTGACGCGGACCGACATGCTCGGCCACGGCATGCGGCCGGACCTCTACTGCATGCCGGTCGCGAAGACGGAGCGCGACCGCCGGGCCGTGCGGGCGGCGGCCGTCTCGGGCGAGCCCTGCTACTTCCTCGGTTCCGATTCCGCCCCGCACCCGCTCGCGAAGAAGCGGGCGGTGCCGGCGGCGGCCGGCATCTTCACGGCGCCGAACGCGCTCGAGATCTACGCGACCGTGTTCGATGAGGAGGGCGCGCTCGACAGGCTCGAGGCCTTCGCGTCGCTGAACGGCGCCCGCCATTACGGCCGCGAGCCGAACGAGGGCACCGTGACGCTGGAGCGGCAGCCCTGGACGGTGCCGCCGGAGACGCCGGTCGCCGGTCCCGAGGAGCGCATCCCGAACTACCGCGGCGGCGAGACGCTGCCTTGGCGCGTGGTCGGATAAGGGAGGGGGCCATGTTCGTAGGCGTCGATTTCACCGACAAGGCCATCGTCTCCGCGACGGTCGCCCGCATGCTGTTCGAGGTCGAGGCGGTCCGCTTCATGTCGGACAAGCCCTTCGTCTTCACGTCCGGCTGGGCGAGCCCCGTCTACATCGATTGCCGCCGCCTGATCTCGTTCCCGCGGGTGCGCGGCACGCTGATGGATCTCGGCGCCTCGCTCGTCTGCCGGGAGGCCGGCTTCGAGGCGTTCGACGCGGTGGCGGGCGGCGAGACGGCCGGCATCCCCTTCGCCGCCTGGATGGCCGACCGGCTCGGACTGCCGATGCAATACGTCCGCAAGAAGCCCAAGGGCTTCGGCCGGAACGCTCAGATCGAAGGTCACGTGACGGAGGGCCAGCGCGTGCTCCTCGTCGAGGACCTGGCGAGCGATGGGCGCAGCAAGGTCGTCTTCGCCAAGGCGCTGCGCGACGCGGGCTGCACGGTGGACCACGTCTTCGTCGTCTTCTTCTACAACATCTTCAAAGATTCGCCGCAAATCCTCGCCGACATGGGCGTTTCCATGCACCACCTTGCGACCTGGTGGGACGTGCTCGCGGCCGCGAAGGCCGGCGACCGGTTCGCGCCGGGCGTGCTCGCGGAGGTGGAGAGCTTCCTCAACGATCCCGCCGGCTGGTCCAAGGCGAATGGCGGGATCGACAAGGCGCCCGAATGAGGCGGGCCGGCATGGCCGATGAGGGTTTCGTTCGACGAGGTGAAGAGCGAGCGGAACAGGCGGGAGCGCAACCTCCCCTTCGCGTTAGCTCGCGACTTCGATTGGTCGTCCGCCATGATCCTGGCGGACACGCGCTTTCCGTATCCAGAGCCGCGCTTCCGGGCCACGGGCCTCCTCCGCGGCGAACTCCACATGCTGGTGTTCACACCGACAACGGACGGCGTTCGTGTGATATCCTTGCGCAAGGCAAGCCGGAAGGAGCGACGGTCATGGCCCAGCGACCCGACCCGTACTTGATCGACGACGACAATCCCGAATGGACGGAGGCCGACTTCGCCGCGGCCCGTCCTGCCCGTGAGGTGCTGCACCCCGAGCTGTATGCCAAGCTCGTCGCAGGCATGGCCGCCGCGCCCGCTCCGGCGCCCGTTTCCGTGACGCTGCCGCTGGATCCGCGCATCGTCGATCGCTTCAAGCAGTCCGGTCCCGACTGGCAGGATCGCATCGCCGAGACGCTGAAGAAGGCGGCGGGGTTCTGAGCGCGGGCAAGTCCAGGCACCGCCTCGCATGCTGATCGATCTCGCCTATCGCGCAGCCCGCCCCGCCTTGCGACTCGTCGACGCCGAGGTCGCTCATCGACTGGCCGTGCTCGGCCTCCGGGCCGGGCTCGCGCCCGCCGCGCCTGCGGCGGATGCCGTGCTGGCCTGCCGGGTCGGCGGGCTCGCCTTCGCGTCGCCCGTGGGCCTCGCGGCGGGTTTCGACAAGCACGCCGAGGTGCCGGACGCGGCCCTGCGGCTCGGCTTCGGCCATGTCGAGATCGGCGGCGTGACGCCGCGTCCCCAGCCCGGCAATCCGAAGCCGCGCCTCTTCCGGCTCGACGAGGACCGGGCCGTCATCAACCGCTACGGGCTCAACAGCGAGGGGCTGGACGCCGTGGCGGCCCGGCTCGCGGCCCGTCCCCGCCGGGGCGCGGGGCCGATCGGGGCCAATCTCGGCAAGAACAAGGATTCGACCGACGAGGCCGCGGACTTCGTGGCCGTCGCGCGCCGGCTGGCGCCGCTCGTCGACTTCCTGGTCGTCAACGTCTCGTCGCCGAACACGCCGGGCCTGCGCGACCTGCAGGGCCGGGATTCCATGCGCCGCATCGTCGAGGCCGTGGCGGCGGCGCGCGACGAGGCTCCGGCCCGGCCGCTCCTCCTGGTGAAGCTCGCGCCCGACCTCGACGAGGCCGGCCTCGCCGACGCCGCCGCCGTGGCGCTCGAGACCGGGCTCGACGGGCTCGTCATGGGCAACACGACGACCGCGCGGCCGCCCTCGCTCGTCGGCCGCCACCGGGCGGAGACCGGCGGCCTGTCGGGCCGGCCGCTGCGCGACCTCTCCACGCAGCGCGTCGCCGAGCTGTGGCGCCTCACGGAGGGCCGGATGCCGATCGTCGGCACGGGCGGCATCGAATCGGGCGCGGACGCCTATGCCAAGATCCGGGCGGGCGCCTCCCTGGTCCAGCTGTATTCCGCGATGGTGTTCCACGGCCCGGGGCTCGTCCGCCGCATCAACGCCGACCTCGCCCGGTTGCTGCGGCGCGACGGGTTCGCCGCCGTGGCCGAGGCCGTCGGCTCCGCCCATCGCTGAGCCGGAGACGATCTCGTCCACAGGCGCGTGCCGCGGCGCGCCACCGGCGCTTTCCGTCGCGGCGCGGCCGGGTATGCTCGCGGCATGATGCCAGCCCGCTTCGCCGCGTGACCGAGCCCCCGCCCGTCGTCCTCGCCCTCGACGGCGTGACGAAGCGCTTCGGCGCGCTCACGGCCAACGACGCGATCTCGCTCGAGCTGCGGCGCGGCGACGTCCTCGCGCTGCTCGGCGAGAACGGGGCCGGCAAGACGACGCTCATGAACATCCTCTTCGGCCATTACGTCGCCGACGAGGGGACGGTCCGCGTCGCGGGCCCGGACGGCGCGCTGCGGCCGCTGGAGAAGGGCTCGCCCGCGGCCTCGCTGGCGGCCGGGATCGGCATGGTCCACCAGCATTTCGCGCTCGCCGAGAGCCTGACCGTGCTCGAGAACGTGGTGCTGGGCACCCGCCCCGTCCTGTCGCCGCGCCTCGCGCTCGGCGCGGCGCGGCGGAAGCTCGCGGGCCTGATCGCGGAATCGGGGCTCGCCGTGGATCCCGACGAGCGCGTCTCGCGCCTCACGGTCGGCGAGAAGCAGCGGGTCGAGATCCTGAAGGTCCTGTTCCGCGACGCCCGGATCCTCGTCCTCGACGAGCCGACCGCCGTGCTGACGCCGGCGGAGGCCGACGGGCTGTTCGCCGTCATCCGCCGCCTCACGGCGAAGGGCCTGTCCGTCGTGTTCATCTCCCACAAGCTCGGCGAGGTCCTGGCGGTCGCCGACCGCGTGGCCGTGCTGCGGGGCGGCCGGAAGGTCGCGGACGGCCCGGCGGCAGGCGCCGACCGGCGTTCCCTCGCGGCCGCCATGGTCGGGCGCGACGTCGCCCCGAGCCGCCGCACCCCGAAGGCGCCGGGCGCGCCCCTGCTCGTGCTGGAGAGGGTGTCCGTGCCGGGGGAGCGCGGGCGCGCGGGTCTCGTCGCGGTCGACCTCGCCGTCCGGGCGGGCGAGATCGTCGGCGTCGCGGGCGTGGCGGGCAACGGGCAGGGCGCCCTCGCCGGGCTGGTCGCGGGCCTGCTGCGGCCG
>JAEUAC010000203.1 GCA_019695455.1 Methylorubrum extorquens
GATGTCCGGGGCTCCCAGGTTGATCATCGTGTGCCCTCTCTTGGCCCCGTGTTGACGACCGCCGCTCCGCCGAGCGGCGGGGTTTCTAGAAACTGTCGAGCAGCCACCGGCCCATGCGGCCGATGTAGGTGCGCTCGCGCCGCGCCGCGAAGAAGCTCTGCCCCTTCGGCTCGAAATGCTCGAGATGGGCGACCTGCGGGTAGACGAGCAGGCCGACCGCCGCAGAGAAGGCGGGGCCGCGCGCGGCCTCGGGCAGGCCCTTGATGCCGAGCGGCCGCCCGATGCGGATCTGGCCGCCGAGGACGCGCCGGGCGACCTCGGGCAGGCCGGCGAGCTGCGCCGCGCCGCCCGTCAGGACGACCCGCCGCCCCGCCTGGGCGGCGAAGCCCGCCGTGTGCAGGCGGTCGCGGACGAGCTCCAGGATCTCCTCGATCCGCGGCCGGATGATGCGCACGAGATGCGCCTTCGGCACGTGGTTCGCGACCTCGCGGTCGTCCTCGTCGTCGACCTGCGGCACGGCGATCATGTCGCGCTCGTCCGAGGGCGAGGAGATGCACGACCCGTGCAGCGTCTTGATGCGCTCGGCCGCGGAGACGCGGGTCGTGAGGCCGCGCGCGACGTCCATCGTGACGTGGTGCCCGCCGACCGCGATCGCGTCCACGTGCACGACGTGCCCGCCCGAGAACACGCCGACGGAGGTGGTGCCGCCGCCGAGGTCGAGCACGACGGTGCCCATGTCGGCCTCGTCGTCGACGAGGGCCGAGAGGCCGGACGCGTAGGGCGTCGCGACGACGGTCTCGATGCCGAGCTGGCTCCGCTCGACCGCGAGCATCAGGTTGCGGGCGGCCGCCTGCTCGCCCGTGACGACGTGCAGGTCGACGCCGAGCTCGTTGCCGATCATGCCGGTCGGCTCGACGACGTTGCGCTGCCCGTCGAGCGAGAAGCCGGTCGGCAGCGCGTGGAGCACGGCCCGGCCCGGCCGCAGCGTGTGGGCGCTCGCCGCGTCCAGAACCCGGCCGATATCGGTCGCGCAGACCATGCCGGCATTCACGTCGACGCTCGCGTCGAGATGCGTCGAGCCGAGCCGCCCGCCCGTGAGGTTCACGATGACGGACTGGACCTCGACGCGCGCCATCCGCTCGGCCGCGTGGATGGCCTGCCGGATGGCCGTCTCGGCCGCCTCGAGGTCGACCACGGCGCCGCCCTTGATGCCGGCCGAGCGCTGGTGGCCGATGCCGATCACGCGGGCGAGGTGCGTGCGGCCGCGCAGCGCCTCGCCGGCCGGCACGGGCTTCAGTTCGGCCACGATGCAGACGACCTTGCTCGTCCCGATGTCCAGGACCGAGAGGGTCGCGCTGCGGCGCGTGCCGAGCGGCTTCAGCCGCGGCGTGAGGCCGTGGTCGCGCAGGCTCACGTCTCGATCCCCTTGGTGCCGCGCTTGGGCTTCTTCTTGGCGGCCTCGGCGAAGGCGGCGGCCGCCTCCTCCGTCAGCCGGACCACCACGCGGTCGGGCATGCGCAGGTCGACCGCGAGCACGTCCTTCTCGAGGATGCGCCCCTCGCGCTCGAGCCGCACGAGCCGGCGGACCGCCTCGGCGGCACCCTCCTCCGGCAGCCGGACGTCGAGGCCGTTCTGCATCTTCAGGGTCCAGCGACGACCGGAGACCAGCATGCCGGCCCGCACCTCGGAGGCGAGCGGCCCCGCCGCGTCGAGCAGCGCCCGGTAGGCCGAGGCCTTCACGTTGGCGGCGTCGCCCACGACCAGCGGCAGGGACGCGAAGCGCGCGTCCCGCATCGTGTCGATGACGGTGCCGTCGGCCGCGATGACGAAGAGCTGTCCGTCGCGCTGCCAGAGCGCGTAGGGCTGGCGCTCGACGAGCGTGATGGCGAGCTCGTTCGGGAACAGCTTGCGGACGACGGCGCCCGCGACGAGCGGCGTCTTCTCGAGGCGGGCGCGGATCTCGGCCGCCGACACGAAGGGCAGCGACACCTTGGGGCTGATGCCCGCGATGTCGAGGACCTCGCGCTCGGTGAGCTGGGCGAGGCCCGTGATGGTGATGCGGTCGATGCCGAGGCCGACGATGCGGGCGGCGATGTCGCGCGGCTCGCCGAAGGCCTGGCGCATCGCGTCGTACTGGCCGCCGAGCACGGCGCCCGTGACGCCCACGGCGCCGAAGAAGCCGAGCACCAGGGCCGTGCCCGTGAGGCGGGGCAGGCGGCGGTTCATGGGGACGCTGACGAAACTGCCCCGCCGCCGGAACACGATCGGCGGCAGGATCAGCCAGCGCGCGAGGCGGCTCGCCCTGCGGGGTGCGGGACGCGGGTCCGCGCGACCGGGAGTGCCGGTCGTCAGCGGTTCAGAGACGCGTCCTCCACCATCCATCGTACGAGCTCGCCGAACGCGTGGCCCGCATGGGCCGCCATTTCGGGCATCAAGGACGTTGCCGTCATTCCGGGCTGCGTGTTGACCTCCAGGACCACGAGCTCGCCCGAACCGCCGGGCGTGTCGTCGTAACGGAGGTCGGTGCGGCTGACGCCGCGACATCCCAAAGCTTGATGCGCCGTTAAGGCCAACTCTTGGACCTGTTGGTAAACATTCGGTTTAAGGTCGGCCGGCAGGATGTGGATCGACCCCCCGGCGGCGTACTTGGCGTCGTAGTCGTAGAAGAGGCCGGTGGCGGGTCGGATGTCGATCACGCCCAGCGCACGCTCTCCCATAACGGCGCACGTCAACTCCCTGCCGGGTATGAACTTTTCGACGAGGACGAACTCGCCGAACGGCCAATCCTCGCGGCCCAGCTCCTGCGGCGGATGGCCCCGGTCCTCGCGCACGATGACGACTCCGACGGAGGATCCCTCGTTCACGGGCTTCACGACGTAGGGCGGCGGCATGACGTGCCGCTCCGCGACCTCTCGTCGCGACACGACGATCCCCTCCGGAACGGGAACGCCGGCGGCCCGCAGCACCGCCTTCGCCTTCTCCTTGTGCATGGCCAGGGCCGAGGCCAGCACGCCCGAATGCGTGTAGGGGATGCCCAGGAGCTCGAGCAGGCCCTGCACGGTCCCGTCCTCGCCGAAGCGCCCGTGCAGCGCATTCAGGGCCACGTCCGGCCGCACCGCCTGGAGCACCCGGGCGATGTCGCGGTCGACGTCGATCGGCACCACCCGGTAGGGCCCGCCCTCCAGAGCCTCGATGCAGGCGCGGCCCGAATCGAGGGAGACCTCGCGTTCGGCCGACCACCCGCCCAGGAGGACGGCGACTTTCTTCTGGCTCATGACGCTCTCGGGCTGGCGGAAGGGAGGAAGGTGCGAATGCGACGGACGACGCGGCGCGTGAGGGAAGCGGGCAAGCGCCCGGTCCGGCGCAGGATGCGGCCCGGCTCAATGCAGGCGATCTTGCTTGGGCGAACGACGCAGGGGGCCGACAATCCGGCCATGGCCAGATCGTCGATCGAGACGTCGTGCCGGGCGAAGCCCGACCGTGCGCTCGTGATCATCACGACCCACACGTACCCGGCTTCGGCGAGCGCACCGGACGAGACCACGAGCACGGGCCGCCGCTTGTCGGCCAGACGGTCCGTGTAGGGAAACGGCACGACGACGACGTCGCCTTGATCCGGCCAGTCATCGTCAGAGGTCGGCAAAGGATTCGTCGTCCTCGGGGCTCGCCCATTCCGTGAAGGACGCGAACGGATCGTCCGCCTGCTCGACCGCCTTCTCGATGCGGATGCCCTCGTCGCCGATGACGTAGCGGAGCCGATCGCCCGGCGCGATCGCGAGCCGTTCGCGCACCTCGGCCGGTAGGACGGTCTGGCTCTTGGTCGAGATCTTCGAGTAGGCGAACTGGGGTTGCACGCGGGGCATGACGTCGAGCTTACCGGCTTACCGTCTTACCGTCCACGCCGTCGACATCCCTCGGATCACCGATGCGCCGGATCTCCCAATCGAGCGCGACCCCGCTCGTCTCCCGCACCCGCCGGCGGACCTCCTCGCCCAATGCCTCGATCTCGGCCGCGCTGGCCGCGCCGTGGTTGACGAGGAAGTTGCAGTGCAGCTCCGAGACGCCCGCGTCACCGATCCGCAGGCCCCGGCAGCCGGCCTCGTCGACGAGCAGCCAGGCCTTGCGGCCGGGCGGGTTCCTGAAGGTCGAGCCGCCCGTGCGCGTGTTCACGGGCTGCGTGGCGGAGCGGGATTCCGTGATGGCCGCCATGGCGGCCAGGATCGCGTCCGGCTCCCCGGGGCGCCCTTCGAAGACGGCCTCCGTGAAGATCAGGTCCTCCGGCGCGCCGCAATGGCGGTACGCGAAGCCCATGCCCTCGCGATCGAGGACCTGCGCCCGGCCCCGCCGATCGAGCGCCCGGGCCGCGACGAGCACGTCGGCGGTCTCGCCGCCATAGGCGCCGCCGTTCATGCGGAGCGCGCCGCCAATCGTCCCCGGAATGCCGCGCAGGAAAGCGAGCCCGTCGATCCCGGCCTCGGCCGCGGCCCGGGCGACCTTGACGTCCGCCGCGCCGGCGCCGGCCGTCACGCGCAGGCCCTCGACGGCGATCCGCGAGAGGCCGCGCCCGAGCCGCACGACGACGCCCCGCACGCCGCCGTCCCGCACGAGGAGGTTCGAGCCGAGCCCGACGACGACGAGCGGGATCTCGACGGGGCAGGCGGCCAGGAACAGCGCGAGATCGTCCTCGTCGGCCGGCGTGAACAGCCAGTCGGCCGGTCCGCCGGTCCGAAACCACGACAGCGGCGCGAGGGGCGCGTCGGCCTGCAGGGCGCCGCGCAGCCCCGGAATGGGAGGGAGGTCGACTGCAGGCGGATGCGCGAGCCACGGCCGCGTCATCAGGCGGCCTTCGACGTTTCGTGCCCAGGTGGAAGAGGGACCAGAATGGGCACCCCGTCGCCGACATCCGGGTCCGCCAGGGCTCTTTCGAGCGTCATGGGCTCCGGGATCGCCTCACCGTCTTCGATCATCAGCTCGATATGCGCGAGGAGGGCCTCCTGCGCGAGAGACGCGGCTTCGGCCAGCGTCCTGCCTGCCGAGATGCATCCCGGGAAGTCCGGAAACGAGACGCCGAAGTCGCTGGCCGGATCCTTGTGCACGATCCCGATATACTGTCGCATGCTCATCTGAGCCTCAGGCCAGCCTGCTTCTCGATGCTTCTCACGGTTCCCACGGGCAGGTCGCGTTTGGGATGCGGAACCGTGACGATGCCCGACTTGGTCTCGTGTCTAAACTGATGGTGGCTGCCCGTCACGCGCTGCAGGACCCAGCCGTCCTCCGCGAGCAATCTCAGGACCGCCCGGCTATCCATGAGGATGCGCGAGACCTGTCTGGATCGTTCGCCGCGGGCGCCCGTTCACGCCGCGGCCTGCTCCCCGAGGGCGGCGAGTTCGCCCGGCAGGGCGTAGGCCCATTGCGTGATGTTGCCGGCGCCGAGGCAGATCACGTAGTCGCCCGGGCCCGCATGGGCGCGGACGAGGCCGGCGAGATCCTCCGAGCGCTCGAGCGCCACGACGTTGCGGTGGCCGCGCGACTTCAGGCCCGCGACCAGGCTGTCGCGATCCGCGCCCGGCAGGGGCAGTTCGCCGGCCGCGTAGACGGGCGCGACGATGACGGTGTCGGCGTCGTTGAAGCAGGTGCAGAAATCGTCGAACAGCGAGGCGAGACGCGAGTAGCGGTGAGGCTGCACGATCGCGATCACGCCGTGATCCGTCGAGGCGCGCGCCGCCCGCAGCACCGCCTTGATCTCGACCGGGTGATGTCCGTAATCGTCGAACACGGTCACGCCGTTCCACTCGCCCGTCTTCGTGAACCGGCGCTTGACGCCGCCGAAACCCGCGATGCCGCGCCGGATCGCGTCCGGCGCGATGCCGAGCTCGTGCGCCACGGCGATCGCGGCGGTCGCGTTGAGGGCGTTGTGGTGGCCCGGCATCGGCATCTCGAGCCCTTCGAGCTCGACCTCGGCACCAGGGCGGCGGTCGCGGATGAGCACGCTGAAGCGGCTCCGGCCGCCCTTCGAATCGACGTCGATCAGCCGGACGTCGGCCTGCGGGTTCTCGCCGTAGGTGATGACCCGGCGATCCTCGATCTTGCCGACGAGGTCCTGCACGACCGGGTGGTCGATGCACATCACGGCGAAGCCGTAGAACGGGATGTTCTCGATGAAGGACCGGAAGGCGGTCTTGATGGCGTCGAAATCGCCGAAATGGTCGAGATGCTCCGGATCGATGTTGGTGACGATCGCGACGTCGGCCGGCAGCTTCAGGAAGGTGCCGTCGGATTCGTCGGCCTCCACCACCATCCAGTCGCCCGCGCCCATGCGGGCGTTCGTGCCGTAGGCGTTGATGATGCCGCCGTTGATGACCGTCGGATCGAGCGCGCCCGCATCGAGGAGCGTCGCGACGAGCGAGGTCGTGGTCGTCTTGCCGTGCGTGCCCGCGACCGCGACGCAGGACTTGAAGCGCATGAGCTCGGCCAGCATCTCGGCGCGGCGCACGACGGGCAGGCGCTTCTCGCGCGCGGCGGCGAGTTCGGGATTGTTGCGCTTGATCGCCGTCGACACGACGACCACCTCGGCGTCGGCCACGTTGTCGGCCGCGTGGCCGATGAAGGTCTTCACGCCCTTATCGGCGAGGCGGCGGACGTTGTAGTTGTCGGCCGCGTCCGAGCCCTGCACCGTGTAGCCGAGATTGTGCATCACCTCGGCGATGCCCGACATGCCGATGCCGCCGAGGCCGATGAAGTGGATCGGGCCGAGTTTCGGGGGCAGCTTCATGGGCGTGGTCCTGACGGGTCGGGCCGGCCGGCGGACGGGTCCGCGCGCCGGAGGATGGGACGGATCATATGCCGGTCCCGGATTCTTCGACACCCGGCACGGGCAGGCCGCCCAGGCTCATGACCAGGGCGGCGAGCCGTTCCGCCGCGTCGAGCACGCCGGCGCCCCTGGCGGCGGCCGCCGCGACCGAGAGGTCGCCCGGCTCGTCGAGGACATGCGCGATCTCGGCCGCCAGGCGCTCCGGCGTGAAATCCGGCTGGCGGATCAGGGTGGCGGCGCCGATGGCCTCGAGCGAGCGCGCGTTGGCGGCCTGATCCTGATCGAGCGCGCCCGGGAGGGGAACGAGGATCGACGGGCGGCCGATCGCGGCGAGTTCCGCCACCGTGGACGCGCCCGAGCGGCCGATGACGAGATGGGCGCCCGCCATGCGGCCCGGCAGGTCGGCGAAGAAGGGCTGCACGACGGCCTCGATCCCGGCCGACGCGTAGGCCGCCCGGACGCCGTCCGCGTCCTCGGGTCGCGCCTGCTGCACGACCCGGAGGCGCGAGCGCGAGGCGGCCGACAGGGTCGAGAGCGCGGTCGGCACGATCTCGCTCATGATGCGGGCGCCCTGGCTGCCGCCCGTGACCAGGAGCCGGAGCGCCCCGCCGGGGAGCGGCGGCTCGAAGGGGGTCGCGGCGGCGGACCGTACGGCCGGCCGGATGGGATTGCCCGTGTGGTAGGTCTTGCCGGCGAGCGCGGGCGGGATGCCGGCGACGGCCGGGAAGCCCGTCGCGATGGCCGTCACGCGGCCCATGAGGAACCGGTTCGCCCGGCCGACCACCCCGTTCTGCTCGTGCACGATCGTCGGCACCTTGAGGGCGGCGGCCGCGAAGAGCGGCGGCACCGTCGGCTAGCCGCCGAAGCCGATCGCGCAGGCCGGCCGCACGGCGCGCACGAGCCGCAGGGCCGCCAGCACGCCGCGGCCGAGCTTCGCGGCCGCGATCGCCTTCCCGATCGGGGAGCCGCCCGACGGGGTGCCGGACGAGATCTGGACCACGCGCTCGGCCGGAAAGCTCCCGGCCATCGCGCCGACGCGCCCGTCCGTCGCCAGGACGACCGGCACGCCGAGCTTCCGGAGCGCGACGGCGAGCGCCTCGGCCGGGAAGAGGTGGCCGCCCGTGCCGCCGGCCGCGATGAGGACGGGACGCGGCGCGCTCACGCCGGACCCAATCGATCGAGCATCTCGGCCCGCGGGCGCCGCCGCGTCAGCGCGACGAGGAAGCCCATGCCGAGCGCGAGCGAGAAGAGGGAGGAGCCGCCGTAGGAGACGAAGGGCAGCGTCATGCCCTTGGCCGGCATCAGGTGCACGTTCACCATCATGTTGATGCAGGCCTGCATGCCGAACATCAGCACGAGGCCGGTCACGGCGAGGCGGCAGAACGGGTCCTCGTTGCGCCGCGCGAGATGCAGGCCGCGCAGCACGATGAAGGCGAAGATGGACAGGAGGATCATGCAGGCGACGATGCCGAACTCCTCCGCCGTCACGGCGAAGATGAAGTCGGTATGCGCGTCCGGCAGGATGCGCTTCACGGTACCCTCCCCCGGGCCGCGCCCGAGCCAGCCGCCCTTGGCGAAGCTCTCGAGCGCGGTGTCGACCTGGAACGTGTCGCCGGAGGACTTGTCCATGAAGCGCTCGATGCGCTCCCGCACGTGCGGCAGCAGCTTGTAGGCGGCGCCCACGCCGAGAAGGCCGAAGCCCGCGAGCCCGACGACCCAGAAGAGGTGGAGGCCGGCCACGAAGAAGAGTCCGAGCCACACGATGACGATCAGCATGGTCTGGCCGAAATCGGGCTGGAGCAGGAGCGGGATCACGGTCGCGGGCAGGAGCGCCATCGCCAGGAGCGCCCCCGGCATGTCGCGCCGGCGCGCGCCCTCCGCGAAGGCCCAGGCGGCGATGACCACGAAGGCGGGCTTCACGAACTCGGACGGCTGCAGGCCGAAGGGACCGAACTGCACCCAGCGATGGGCGCCCTTGATCTCCGGCCCGAAATGCAGCGCCAGGATGCAGAGCGCGACGCCCGTCGCGTAGACGCCGAGCGCGAGGCGCCGCACGTGCCGGAGCGACAGCATCGAGACGCCGGCCAGGATGCCGATCGCGGGCACGAGGTACAGCACCTGCCGGTTGACGAAGTGGAAGATCGGCAGGCCGAGCGGCTCGGCCACGGGCGGGCCGCCGCCCATCAGGAGCACGATGCCCGCCACCATCAGGATGGCGAGGCCGGCGATGAGCGAGCGATCGATCGTCCAGAGCCAGTTGCCGAGGACGCTCCGTTCGGCGCGAGATGCCATGAGCCACCGTGTCGGGCGGGCCACCCGGCCGCGCCGCCTTCCGGCGCATCGGAGGCCGTTACGGTTAAGGTCCGGTTACGGCGCGCGCCTCACGCGAGCGGCGCGAAGCCGGGCAGCGCGCGGACGAGGTCGCGGAACCGGTCGCCCCGGACCTCGAAGTTCGGGAACTGGTCGAAGGAGGCGCAGGCCGGCGAGAGCAGCACCACGGGCCGGTCGGCGCCGTCGCGCGCCGCGGCGGCGGCCGCCTCCGCGACCGCCCGGTCGAGCGTCCCGCAGCGGACGAGCGGCACGGCGCCGTCCAGCGTGGCGGCGAACTCCTCCGTCGCGGCCCCGATGAGGTAGGCGCGCGCCACCCGGCCGAAGAACGGCCGCAGCGGCGCGATGCCGCCCTCCTTGGCCTTGCCGCCGAGGATCCAGTGGACCCCCTCGAAGGAGCCCAGCGCCTTCTCGGCCGAATCGGCGTTGGTCGCCTTGGAATCGTTGACGAACAGCACCCGGCCGACGCGGCCCACCTGCTCCATCCGGTGCGCGAGGCCGGGAAAGGAGGCGAGGCCCGACGCGATGGCCGGGGCGTCGAGCCCGAGCGCCAGGCCGATCGCGACGGCGGCCGCGGCGTTCTGGGCGTTGTGCGTGCCGCGCAGCGAGCCGATCCCGGCGATGTCGGCGACCGGGATCGCCTGGCCACGCGCCGCCGCCACGAGGCGCGTGCCGTCGGCGTAGACGCCCTCGCCGACGACGCGGGCGGCCGAGATCGCCCGGCACGCGTCGCCCTTCGCGAGCGCCGCCCGGCGCGCGACCGCCTCGCTCGTCGCGTCGTCCACGCCGACGACCGCGATCCGGGCCGCCATGACCAGCCGCTCCTTGATGGCCGCGTAGGCCTCCATGGTGCCGTGCCGGTCGAGGTGGTCGGGCGTCACGTTGAGCAGCAGGCCGACGGTCGGCCCCGGCACGACCGACGCTCCCCGCCCCCCCTCGCCGTCGCGCCGAGGCGCGCCGGAGGCGCGTTCGTCGGGACGGGCGGCCGCGCCGACCTCCTCGGGAGGACGAGGGACGGGGGAGGCGTCCGCGAAGCTCGGCGTGAGGTCGATCTGGAAGGACGACATCTCGATCACGTGCACGCGGTCGGCCGCCGGCGGGGCGAGCGACAGGATCGCGGTGCCGATGTTGCCGCCCATCTGCACGTCGCGACCGGCCTCGCGCAGCAGGTGGGCGACGAGCGCCGTCGTGGTCGACTTGCCGTTGGTGCCCGTGATGGCGACGAAGGGCGCGTCGGGCGCGGTCGCGGCGCGTTCCCGGCAGAAGAGCTCGATGTCGCCCAGGATCTCGAGTCCGGCGGCCCGGGCGCGCTCGACCGTCCAGTGCGGGGCGGGATGCGTCAGCGGCACGCCGGGCGCGAGGACCAGCGCGTCGAACTCGGTCCAGTCCGCGTCGCGCAGGTCCGACACGGTGTGGCCCAGCGCCTGCGCCGCGGCGCGTGCCGTCTCGCCGTCGTCGTAGGCGAGCACGTCGGCCCCGCCGGCCTTGAGGGCCGCGAGCGTCGCGAGGCCGGAGCCGCCGAGCCCGAACAGCGCGAGCTTCCGGCCGGCCATGCAGGTGACGGGCGTCATGGGCGGCCCCGCCGGGACGACGCGCTGGACGGTCCCCCGCGATGCCTCACGTCGTCGGTCCGTCGCCGGCTCACCGGAGCTTCAGGGTCGAGAGGCCGACGAGCGCCAGCAGGACCGAGATGATCCAGAAGCGGATAACGACCTGCGGCTCCGTCCAGCCGAGCTTCTCGAAATGGTGGTGGATGGGCGCCATCAGGAAGACGCGCTTGCCCGTCAGCTTGAAGGAGGCGACCTGGATGATGACCGACAGCGCCTCCACGACGAAGAGGCCGCCGACGATCGCGAGCACGATCTCGTGCTTGGTCGCGACCGCGATCGTGCCGAGCAGGCCGCCGAGCGCGAGCGAGCCGGTGTCGCCCATGAAGACCTGGGCGGGCGGCGCGTTGAACCAGAGGAAGCCGAGCCCGGAGCCGAGGAGCGCGCCGCACAGCACCGCGAGCTCGCCCGTGCCCGGCACGAAGCGGATCTGCAGGTAGTTCGAGAAGACGGCGTTGCCGGCCAGATAGGCCACGAAGCCGAAGGTCGCGCCCGCGATCATGACGGGCACGATGGCGAGGCCGTCGAGGCCGTCCGTCAGGTTCACGGCGTTGCCGGCGCCGACGATCACCAGCATGCCGAAGACGAGATAGAACCAGCCGAAATCGAGCAGCAGGTCCTTGGCGAAGGGGACGGAGAGCTTGTTCGCGAGGCCGGGCGTCGCGATGAAGGCGATCATCACGCAGGCCGCGATGGCGATCAGCATCTCGAGCGCGAGCCGGCTGCGGCCGCCGAACCCCTTGTGAGACTGCTTCGTGACCTTGAGGAAGTCGTCGTAGAAGCCGATGGCCCCGAAGCCGAGCGTCACGAACACGACCACCCAGACGTAGAGGTTGGCGGGGTTCGCCCACAGGATGGTCGAGACGAGCGTGCCGGCCAGGATCATGAGGCCGCCCATCGTGGGCGTGCCGCGCTTGGCGAGGTGGGTCGCGGGGCCGTCCTCGCGGATCGGCTGGCCCTTGCCCTGCCGGATGCGGAGCACCGAGATCGCGGCCGGCCCGAGCCAGAACACGAAGAGGAGCGCCGTCGCGATGGCGCCGCCCGTCCGGAAGGTGATGTAGCGGAAGACGTTGAGGGCCGAGACGACGCCCGACAGGTCGGCGAGGAGATACAGCATCAGGTCCGCCCGCCGGTGGCCGCTCGGCCGCCCGGATCCCCGAAGCGGGCCCGGAGCGCGGGCACGAGCTTCGAGACGAGCGTGTATTTGGAGCCCTTCACGAGGACGACGTCGCCGCCCCGCACGGCCTCGAGCACGACGGGCTCCAGCGCCGTCGCACTCTCGGCATGGGCGCCGCGCCGTTCGGGCGGGAGCGCGTCCCAGAGGTCGCGCATGAGGGGGCCCGCCGCGAAGACGAGGTCGGCGCCCGAGCGCTCGACCGCCTCCGCGAGGCCGCGATGTGCGGCCGGGGCCGTCTCGCCGAGCTCGCCCATGTCGGCCAGCACGGCGATGCGCCGCCCGCCCGGCGGGAGCGGCACGAGCGGCAGCGCCTCGAGCGCGGCCCGCATGGAGGCCGGGTTCGCGTTGAAGCTCTCGTCGACGACGGTGACGTCGCCGCCGGGGCCGGA
>JAEUAC010000262.1 GCA_019695455.1 Methylorubrum extorquens
ACCTCAGCCATCCGCGCGTGCTCCAGATGGTCACCGATTCGCTGCGCTACTGGGCGACCGAGATGAAGGTCGACGGTTTCCGCTTCGACCTCGCCACCATTCTGGGCCGCGAACCCTACGGCTTCGACGAGGGCGGCGGCTTCCTGGATTCCTGCCGTCAGGATCCCGTCCTGTCCTCCGTCAAGCTGATCGCCGAGCCGTGGGATTGCGGGCCGGGCGGCTACCAGGTCGGCGGCTTCCCGCCCGGCTGGGCGGAATGGAACGACCGCTACCGCGACACGGCGCGCGCCTTCTGGAAGGGCGACGGCGGCCAGTTGCCCGAGATGGCCTCGCGCATCACGGGCTCGGCCGACAAGTTCAACAAGCGGGGCCGCAAGCCCTGGGCGTCGGTGAACTTCGTCACGGCCCACGACGGCTTCACGCTGCGCGACCTCGTCTCGTACAACGACAAGCACAACGAGGCGAACGGCGAGGGCAACCGCGACGGCCATTCGCACAACATCTCGTGCAACTACGGCGCCGAGGGGCCGACGGACGACCTCGTGATCCGGGACGTGCGCCAGCGCCAGATGCGAAACTTCCTGGCCACGCTCCTCATGTCGCGGGGCACGCCCATGATCCTGGCGGGCGACGAGTTCTCCCGCACGCAGGGGGGCAACAACAACGCCTACGCCCAGGATTCGGAGATCGGCTGGATCGACTGGAACCTCGACGAGGAGGGCCGCGGCCTCGCCGAGTTCACGCGCGTCCTGATCGCGCTGCGCAAGGCGCTGCCCATGCTGCGCCGGGGCCGCTTCCTGACCGGCCAGTACGACGAGACGCTCGGCGTGAAGGACGCGACCTGGTTCACGCCGGCCGGCACCGAGATGACGGCCGCGAACTGGCAGGAGCCGGACGCGCGCTGCTTCGGCGTCGTGCTCGACGGCCTGGCCCAGGAGACCGGGATCCGGCGGCCGGGAACGGACGTGACGGTGCTGCTCGTGCTCAACGCCTATCACGACGTGGTCAACTTCAAGCTGCCCAAGATGCCGAACGGCCGCTCCTGGATGTGCCTGGTCGACACGAACCGGGCCGATTTCGAGGAGCCGCAGAACTTCCGCTTCGGCCACGATTACGAGGTGACGGGCCGGTCCTTCCTCGTGTTCATGATGGTGCCGAACGCGACCACGTCGAAGGCGGCCGTGCGGGCGTTCCAGCACGTCATGGCCGAATTCCGCGACGTCCGGCTGGATCGCCTCGAGCTTCCCGACTAGCCTTCGGTGGGTTGTGCAAAACGCCGCGAACATCCCTATATGGCGCGGGGGCGGGCCGAGGCGGCGCGCCCTGGAGATGCACGACCCCGATGAGTGTTGAACCGGCGATCCGCGACCAGATGCTGGCGGCTCTCCCGAGCCTGCGGGCCTTCGCGATCTCGCTCTGCGGCAACGTCGACAAGGCCGACGACCTCGTCCAGGACACGATCATGCGCGCCTGGGCGGCGATCGACCGGTTCGAGCGCGGCACCAACCTGAACGCCTGGCTCTTCACGATCCTGCGGAACCTCTACTTCTCCAACCTGCGCAAGGGGAAGCGGGAGGTCGAGGACGTGGACGGCGCCTATGCGGGCCGGCTCTCGAGCCTGCCCGAGCAGGACGGCCGCGCCGACATGAACGATTTTCGCGAGGCCCTCGCCCGCTTGGCGCCGGACCAGCGCGAGGCGCTGCTTCTCGTGGGCGCCCAGGGCTTCTCCTACGAGGAGACGGCCTCCATCATGGGCTGCGCGATCGGCACCGTGAAGAGCCGCGTGAACCGCGCCCGCGTGCGCCTGTCCGAACTCCTCGCCGTCGAGCAGATCGAGGATCTCGGCCCCGACCGCATGACGATGGCGGTCGTCCAGTCCTCCTGATCCCCCCGGCGTCGCGGCGGAAGCGCGCGCCCGTCGGGTCGCCCGCCGCCCGCGGCCTCGGACCCCCTGCGCCTCGGGACGGGGGGCCGGGAGGATCGGTCCCCGGCGGACGGTGCCGCCCGAAGAGGCTTGCGGCGGGCCGCGTGCCCCGGCCAGATAGGGGCGCGCCGATCCGGCGCCGGGATTCCGGCGAACGATGCCTCCTTTCGACACCATCATCCGCGGCGGCACGGTCGCGACGGCGTCCGACACGTTCGCGTGCGACATCGGCATCCGCGACGGCCGGATCGCGGCTCTGGGCCACGACCTCGGCGAGGCCGGCGAGACGATCGACGCGGCCGGCCGGCTCGTTCTGCCGGGCGGGATCGACAGCCACGTCCACTTCGCCCAGGCCTCCGGCCCCGGCATCGTCATGGCGGACGGGTTCGAGACCGGCACCCGGTCGGCGGCCTTCGGCGGCAACACCACCGTCATGCCCTTCTGCGTGCAGGAGAAGGGACAGTCGCTGCGCGAGGCGCTGAAGCAGTACCACGCCAAGGCCGACGGGCAGTGCCACGTCGACGTGTCGTTCCACCTCGTCATCGCGGATCCGACGGAGCAGGTGCTGGGCCAGGAGCTGCCGGCCCTGGTCGCGGACGGCTACACGTCCTTCAAGGTGTTCATGACCTACGAGGGCATGGCGCTGAACGACCGCGAGATGCTGGAGGTCATGGCCGTCGCACGCCGCACGGGCGCCCTCGTCATGGTGCACGCGGAGAACTTCGACGCCATCAAGTTCCTGGTCGACAGGCTCGAGGGCGAGGGCCACGTGGCGCCCCGCTTCCACGCCACCTCGCGGCCCATCCCGGTCGAGCGCGAGGCGACGCACCGGGCGATCTCGCTGGCCGAGCTCGTGGACGTGCCGGTCATGATCGTCCACGTCTCGAACGGCGAGGCCATGGAGGAGATCCGCCGCGCCCAGGCCAAGGGCCTGAAGGTCTACGGCGAGACCTGCACGCAATATCTCGTCCTGACCGAGAGCGACCTCGACGGCCTCAACATGGAGGGCGCGAAATACGTCTGCTCGCCGCCGCCGCGCGACAAGCCGAGCCAGGAGGCGTGCTGGCGCGGGCTCGAGACCGGCGTGTTCTCCGTCTTCTCGTCCGACCATTGCCCGTTCCGCTACGACGACCCGGCCGGCAAGCTGAACCCGAAGGGCCGGACGAGCTTCCGCTGGGTGCCGAACGGCATTCCCGGCGTCGCGGCCCGGCTGCCCATCCTGTTCTCGGAAGGCGTCGTGAAGGGCCGCATCGACCTGAACCGCTTCGTCGCCCTCTCGTCGACGAACCACGCCAAGACCTACGGCCTCTACCCCCGCAAGGGCACGATCGCCGTGGGGGCGGACGCCGACGTCGCGATCTGGGATCCCGACAGGCGCCTCACGCTCACGCACGACCTCCTGGGGGACGGGTCCGACTACACGCCCTACGAGGGCATGGAGATCACGGGCTGGCCCGTCCTGACCATGGTCCGCGGCCGGGTCGTGATGCGGGACGGCGCGCTCGTCGGCCCGAAGGGACATGGCCGGCATCTCGAACGGGCGCTCTCGCCGCTCGCCGCGCCCCGGGCCGCCTGACGGCCGACCGCCCTCCCCTTGACTCGGCGGCCCCGCGGCGGCGCTGTCCGGCCGGGGGGAGGCAGGCATGGCGTTCCGGATCCTGGCGCTCAGCGGCGGCGGCTTCCTCGGGCTGTTCTCGGTGCGCATCCTGGCCCGCATGGAGGCGACGCTCGGGCGGCCGATCGCCCGGAGCTTCGATCTCGTCTGCGGCACCTCGGCGGGCGCCATCACGGCGCTCGGCCTGTCGCTGGACGTGCGGGCCGACGCGATCGAACGCACCTTCATCGAGCACGGGCCGCTGATCTTCGCCCGCCCGGGCGGGCGCTTCCAGGAGCTGAAGCGGACGCTCGCCTTCGCGCGCTCGCTGGTCGCGCCGAAATACGAGGCGGAGGCCCTGCTGGCGGCGACGAGGAGCCTCCTCGGCGAGGCGAGGCTCGGCGACGCGAAGCACCGCGTCGTCCTGCCGGTGGTCAACATGACGACCGGCCAGATCGAGGTCTTCAAGACGCCCCACAACCCGGCCTGGACCTACCATGCCGGGCTCCGCATGACGGAGGTCGCGGTCGCGGCGGCGGCCGCGCCGACCTATTTCCCCATGGCCGAGGTGCGCAACAGCCTCTACGTCGACGGCGCCATCGCGGCGAGCGCGCCCGACATGCTCGGCGTGCACGAGGCCGAATACTACCTGAAGGTGCCGCGCGACGGGATCGAGGTCCTGTCCATCGGCACGACCACGGGCAGCTTCTCCCTCCCCTACAGCGCCGGTCGCCGCTACGGCGCCGTGCGCTGGCTGCGCGGCGCCCGGCTCTTCTCGACCATCATGTCGGCCCAGCAGCAGCTCACCGCCGTGTTCCTCCGCCACCAGCTCGGCGACCGCTACGTGCGCGTGGACAGCCTGCGCTCCTCCGGCCTCGAGGCCGACCTCGCCTTCGACGGCGCGACCGAGAACGGCGTCAAGACGATCTTCGGCCTCGCCGACCACGCCTTCGAGGAGGCGATGAAGCAGGACCGCGTCCGGGCCATGCTGGACGCCCTCGCGGAGCCGCCCGTCTTCCACGGCGACCGGTCCGGGGAGTGGCGGGGCGCCGCCATCTGAACGGCCGGACTCGGGTCCGCTGCTCTGGTCGGTCTCTCCGCACGCCGTCATGGCCGGGATGAGCCCGGCCATGACGGGGAGACGGCTCGGAACGTGAGGCCGCCGCCCTGCGGCCTCAGTCGAAAGGCGTCTTCCGCCCGGTCCCGCGGAGGCCTAAGAGGCACGCGCGGTCGCGAGAGACGGCCCGATCAGGGAGCGGACGATGACGCTGTCCAGGCGCGGATTCGTGGCGGGCGTGGCCGGAGGTCTCGCGGCCTCGGGAGCCCGGGCCCAGATGGCGATGCCGACGTCGCCGCTCGTGGTCTCCATCGTGGACGTGGCGGGCAACCTCGCGCTGACCCAGAAGGCCTTCGAGGGCTACCGGCGCGAGAAGCCGACCGTCGTCTCGCGCTTCGTGTTCACCAAGGCGCCCGCGCCCGAGCTGCCGGCGAAGCTGAAGGCCCAGCAGGCCGCGGGCCGGGTCGACATCGACCTCGTCCTCACGGGCACGGACGGGCTCTCGGCCGGCATCGAGAACAAGCTCTGGGTCGACATGGCGCCCCATCTGGCGCGCCTGCCGACGCTCGCCGACGTGCTGCTGCCGCCCGCCCTGAAGATGCAGGGCCTCGCCCGCGACCAGGGCGTCATCGTCTCGTACTATCCGTCCGGCCCGCTGCTCGAATACATGCCGGACCGCGTGAAGACCGTGCCGTCGACCGCCGAGGAGCTCCTGGCCTGGGCGCGGCAGAACAAGGGCAAGTTCATGTATGCGCGGCCGGCCAATTCGGGCCCGGGCCGCACCTTCATGATGGGCCTGCCCTACATCCTCGGCGATGCCGATCCGAAGGACCCGGACAAGGGCTGGGACAAGACCTGGGCCTACCTGAAGGCGCTCGGCGAGACCGTCGACTACTACCCGGGCGGCACGACCCAGACCATGAAGGAGCTCGGCGAGGGCACGCGCGACATGATCGCGTCGACCACCGGCTGGGACATCAACCCGCGCGTCCTCGGCATCGTGCCGAAGGAGGCCGCGATCGCCACGCTGAAGGGCTTCCGCTGGGTCGGCGACGCCCATTACATGTGCGTGCCGAAGGGCATCCCGGACCAGAAGCTCGCCGTGATGGTGGACCTCATGGCCTTCATGCTGAAGCCCGCCCAGCAGGCCTATACCTACGACGAGGGCTACTTCTATCCCGGCCCGGCCGTGAAGGACGTGACCCTCGCCATGGCGCCGCCCGAGAGCCAGGCCGCCATCCGGGATTTCGGCCGCCCGCAATACGACCGGCTCATCGCGGACAACCCGGTCGAGGTGCCGCTCGACGCCGACAGGCTCGTGCTGGCCTTCCGGCGCTGGGACGAGCAGGTCGGATCGGGCAAGAACAAGTGAGCCGCGCGCCCGCGCCGCCCCGGAGACCTCCCGCGTGACCCTGACGGCCCGGCACGGCATCGGCGCGCTCGAACTGCGCGGCCTGCGACGCGAGTTCGGGCGCCTCGCGGCGCTCGGCGGCGTCGACCTGCGCATCGAGGAGGGCGAGTTCATCGCGCTCCTGGGGCCGTCGGGCTGCGGCAAGTCCACGGCGCTGAACTGCATCGCCGGGCTCCTGCCGCTCTCGGGCGGCTCCATCCACCTCGGCGAGCGCCGCATCGACCGGCTGAAGCCGGAGGAGCGCGGCTTCGGCATGGTGTTCCAGTCCTACGCGCTCTTCCCGCACATGAGCGTGCGCCGGAACGTCGGCTTCGGTCTCGCCATGCGGGGCGTGCGGAAGGCCGAGGCCGAGCGCCGGATCGACGAGGCGCTGGCCCTCGTGCGGCTCCAGTCGCAGGCCGAGAAGCTGCCCGGCCAGCTCTCCGGCGGCCAGCAGCAGCGCGTCGCGATCGCGCGCGCGGTCGTCATCGAGCCCGCCATCGTCCTGATGGACGAGCCCCTGTCGAACCTCGACGCGAAGCTGCGCCTCGAGATGCGGACCGAGATCCGCCGCATCCACGACGCCATCGGGTCGACCACGATCTACGTCACGCACGACCAGGACGAGGCGCTCTCCATGGCGGACCGGATCGTCGTCATGCGGGACGGCATCGTGCGCCAGACCGGCACGCCGGCCGAGCTCTACGAGCGCCCCCTCCATGCCGACGTCGCGGCCTTCATGGGGTTCCGCAACCACATCGCGGGCCGGGTCGCGTCCGTCGCGGGCGGGCGGGCCGAGATCGAGGTCG
>JAEUAC010000058.1 GCA_019695455.1 Methylorubrum extorquens
TCCGGCCCCCCTGCCCGGCCCGCGGGCCCCGGCGAGACCCGGATGAACCGTCCCCTCCCCGCCTCCATCGACGACACGCTCGCGCTCCTCTCGGACGCGGGCTACGTCGCGGACCGGCCGCTCGCGACCGTCCTGTTCCTGTCGCTCCGGCTCGGCCGGCCGCTCTTCCTCGAAGGCGAGGCCGGCGTCGGCAAGACGGAGGTCGCCAAGGTCCTGGCCGCCTCGCTCGGGCGGCGGCTGATCCGGCTGCAATGCTACGAGGGGCTGGACGTCTCCTCGGCCGTCTACGAATGGAACTATGCCGGCCAGATGATGGCCATCCGGCTCGCGGAGGCGGGCGGCGGCGTGCAGCGCGACGCGCTCGAGGCGGAGCTGTTCTCCGAGCGCTTCCTCATCCGCCGCCCCCTGCTCGAGGCGCTCCGGCCGCAGGAGGGCGGCGCGCCGGTCCTGCTGATCGACGAGCTCGACCGGACGGACGAGGCCTTCGAGGCCTACCTCCTCGAGATCCTGTCCGACTTCCAGGTGACGGTCCCGGAGCTCGGCACCGTGACGGCGCCGGCCCGCCCGCTCGTGATCGTCACGTCCAACCGGACGCGCGAGATCCACGACGCCCTGAAGCGGCGCTGCCTCTACCATTGGGTCGACTACCCGGACGCGCCGCGCGAACTCGCGATCCTCGCCTCGCGCGTGCCGGGCGCGCCCGAGCGCCTGTCCGCCCAGGTGGTCGCCTTCGTGGCGGCGCTCCGCTCGCGCGAGCTCTTCAAGGCCCCGGGGGTCGCCGAGACGCTGGACTGGGCGCAGGCGCTGGTCGAGCTCGACGCCGTGGCGCTGGACCCGACGCTCGTCTCCGACACGCTCGGCGTCCTGCTCAAGTACCAGGACGACATCGCCCGCATGGGATCGAGCGAGGTCCGCAGGATCCTGGACGACATCCGGGCCGACGCCGCGTCGCGGTGACGGGCCCGAGGGAGACGATCATGACCGACGACCAGGCGATCCGGGCCGCCGTCCAGACCTATCTGGACGGCCTCTACGAGGGCGATCCGGCGAAGCTCGAGGCGAGCTTCCTGCCGACGAGCGCGCTCACCGTCGTCGACGGGGAGGGCAAGGTCTCGGTGACGCCGCGCGACGCGTGGATCGAGGCGGTGCGCAACCGCCCCTCCCCCGCCTCCTCCGGCCTCGCCCGGGGCGACGAGATCCTGTCCGTCGACCAGTCGGGCCCGACGACGGCCTTCGTGAAGGTCCGCTGCCAGATCCCGCCGCGCTTCTTCACGGACTACCTGTCCTTCCTGAAGGTGGACGGCGCGTGGCGCGTCGCCCAGAAGGTCTTCTCCGTCCGCACCGACCCCCAGGCCTGATGGCCACGGTCCGCCCTCCCGGGAGCAACAGCACCCGACCTCGTCGTGCCGAGGAGCAATCCGACGGATTGCGTCTCGAAGCCCGCACGACCGTGTCGCGTGCTTCGGGACGGCCCGTACCGCGCCTCCTCGGCATGACGACGTGTGGGCGGATCGTCGTCCAGCCCGGCCATGGCGGGACCGGCGTCGAGAAGAGCGGATGCACGGGCGAACGCGCGTGAGCGGCCGCCTCGCGGACAACGTCGCCTACTTCGCCCGGGCGCTCCGGGCGGCGGGCCTGCCGCTCGGGCCCGGCGCGATCGTGGACGCGCTCGCGGCCGTCGAGGTGGCCGGGATCGCCGGACGGGCGGACCTCTACTGGACGCTCCACGCCGTGTTCGTCACGCGGCACGAGCAGAGCGCCGTCTTCGACGCGGCCTTCCGGCTGTTCTTCCGCCGCCGCGGGCTGGTCGAGAAGCTCATCGCCGAGATGTCGCCGGTCGCGCCGGCCGAGAGCGCGCCGGAGAAGCCGAAGGCGGCGGAGACGCGCGTCCTCGACGCGCTCCGTCCGCGTCGGAGCGAGCCCGAGCCGCCGGCCGAGGAGCGCACGCTGTCGGCGCGGCTGACGGCCTCCGACCGCGAGGTGATCGCCGCCAAGGACTTCGCCCAGATGAGCGCGGCCGAGATCGCCCAGGCGGCGCGGCTGATCGAACGCCTCGTCCTGCCGGACGATCGGCGGCCCACCCGCCGGCTCGTCGCCGATCCGCGCGGCCGCAAGGCGGACCTGCGGGCGACGCTCCGGCGCTCCATGCGCACGGGCGGCGCCTCGATCGATCTCGCCTACCGGTCGCGGGCCGAGAAGCCGCCGCCCATCGTGGCGCTCGTCGACATCTCGGGCTCCATGGCCGAGTACTCGCGGCTGTTCCTGCACTTCCTGCACGCGCTCGCGGAGACACGGCGGCGGCGCGTCCACGCCTTCGTCTTCGCGACCCGGCTCACGAACGTGACGCGCGAACTCGCGGGGCGCGATCCCGACGAGGCGCTGGCCCGCGCGGCCGCCCGCGTCACCGATTGGGAGGGCGGCACCCGCATCACGTCCGCCCTGCACGACTTCAACCGGACCTGGTCGCGTCGCGTCCTCGGGGGCGGCGCCGTGGTGCTCCTCTTCACCGACGGGCTCGAGCGCGAGGTCGGGGCCGAGCTCGCCTTCGAGACGGACCGGCTGCGCCGATCCTGCCGGCGGCTCGTGTGGCTGAACCCGCTCCTGCGCTTCGACGCCTTCGCGGCGCGGGCCGCCGGCATCCGGGCCATGCTGCCCCACGTGGACGAGTTCCGCCCCATCCACAGCCTCGCCTCCATGGAGGCGCTCGTGGGCGCGCTCTCGGGCGCGCCGTCCGGGGTCGCGAACCCGGCGCGGTGGCTCCACGCCGCATGAGCCGGACCCTCGCGATCTACGCCGTCGCGGCCGCGGCCGAGATCGCGGGCTGCTTCGCCGTCTGGGCGGTGCTGCGGCTCAATGCGCCGGGCTGGTGGCTCGTCCCGGGCTTCCTCTGCCTCGTCGCCTTCGCGTGGGTCCTGACCCTGACGGACGCGGCGCTGGCCGGCCGTGCCTTCGCGGCCTATGGCGGGATCTACATCGTGGGCTCGCTCGTCTGGCTGCGCCTCGCCGAAGGGTTCGCGCCCGACCGCTGGGACCTTCTCGGCGCGGCCCTCTCGCTGGCGGGCGCGGGCGTGATTATGTTCGGGCCGCGATCCTGACCCGGAGCTTGCCCATGCTGTCCTCCGATGCCGACATCCTCACTGAGGCCGAAGCCTGGCGCCGCGGCGGGCGCGAGGTCGCGCTCGCGACCGTCGTCGAGACCTGGGGCTCGGCGCCCCGCCCGGTCGGCAGCCACCTCGTGATCGACGGCGAGGGCAACTTCCTCGGCTCCGTCTCGGGCGGCTGCGTCGAGGGCGACGTGATCTCGGAAGCCATGGACGTCATCGGCGACGGCCGGGCGCGGATGCTCGAATTCGGCGTGGCCGACGAGACCGCCTGGCGTTCGGGCCTCTCCTGCGGCGGCCGCATCAAGGTGTATGTCGAGAAGGTCGCCTGATGGCGTCTCCCGACCTCCTCGTCGCCTTCGCGATCGCGACGATCGCCTTCGCCTTCTTTCCCGGACCCTCGCTGCTCTACACGGCCGCCCAGACGCTCGCGCGCGGACGGCGGGCCGGCCTCCTCGCGGCGGCCGGCATCCATCTCGGCTGCTACGTCCACGTCGCCGCCGCGAGCTTCGGCCTCTCCGCCCTGCTCGCGGTCGTGCCGACGCTCTACGCGGTCCTGAAGATCGCCGGCGCGCTCTACCTCGTCTGGCTCGGCGTCGGGATGGTGCGGGCGGCGTGGCGCCGCGACGGCCCGCCGCCCGCCCCGGCCCCGCGCTCCACCCGCCGGGCGCTCGGAGAGAGCATGGTCGTCGCGATCCTGAACCCGAAGGTCGCCCTCTTCTTCGTGGCCTTCCTGCCGCAATTCGTCGATCCGGCCGGCGGCCTTCCCGTCTGGCTGCAGTTCCTGGTCCTCGGCCTCGCCGTGAACGTCGCGAACGCGGCGGCCGACCTGACGACGGTGTTCGCGGCCTCCGCGGTCGCCGCCCGGCTGCAGGGAGGATCGCGGATGCCGGCGATCCTGCGGGCGCTCGGCGGCGCGACCATGATCGGGCTCGGCGCGCGGCTGGCCATGGAGCGCTGACGATGGACCTCGCCCTCCTCTCCGACCTGAACCGCGAGCGCGCCGCCCGGCGGGCCGTCGCCGTGCTGACGACCATCGCGGACGGCAGCTCCCGCCTCGTGCGCGAGGCCGACGCCGGATCGGACCCGCACGCCGCCGCCCTGGCGGAGCGGTTCCGCTCGGGCAAGAGCGGCCTCCTCGAGGACGGCGCCACCTTCTGCGCCGTGCAGATGCCGCCCGTGCGCGTGATCGCGATCGGGGCCGTCCACATCAGCCAGGCGCTGGCGCCGATGGCGAAGGGGCTCGATCTCGACGTGACGATCGTCGACCCGCG
>JAEUAC010000271.1 GCA_019695455.1 Methylorubrum extorquens
GCCGGCATGGCGGGCTCGGACCGGGCGGGGGCGACGGGGAGGGCCGCGAGCCCCAGGAGCACGATCGCGGCGGCCGGCCGGCCGGGCCGCCGGAGTGGTCTCGCACCCGATCCTATGCTATCGGCCACCCGTCTGGTCCAGGGTCCGCGTTCCGGTCGGCAGGCAGGATAATCCCGCGCCGCCCGGAGGACCACCGCCTCGGCATGTGTCCCGGTAGCTCAGCAGGATAGAGCACAGGTTTCCTAAACCTGGGGTCAGGGGTTCGATTCCCTTCCGGGACACCACCGGCCGGAGCCGGCGGCCGGCATCCCCGTCCCGCCACGCTTGACTCGCGCGGGATCGCATGGGCCGATGAGGCCGTGACGGATCCGGATTCCCCTGCCCTCGCGGGCCTGCCCGAGCCCGCGGCGGACATCGCGGTCGAGTGCCTGCATTGCGGGCGCGCCTCCGTGCTGCGCGCCGAGGCGCTGTCGCCGGGCCTGCCTCTCGTGCACCTGACCAAGCGGCTGCGCTGCTCGGAATGCGGCTCGCGCGCCGTCAAGGCCGTCCGGGTCGAGACCCCGCGCGACGTGGCCCGGACGATCCGGTCGCGGATCCGGGCGCGGCGGGCCTGACTGACGGCCCGCGGCGCGCGCACAGCCCTGACGAACGACACGCGACGAACGAGCCGGGGAACCGCCCGGCGGAGGAAGCAGACTTGAGCGACGCCCCCATCCTGATGCTGTCCCCGATGGCGCCCCACGTGATCGAGAGCCTGGACGGCGCGTTCGCGCTGAAGAAGGCCTGGGAGGCGCCGGACCGGGAGGCGTTCCTGGCGGAGGTCGGCCCGACCATCCGGGGCCTCGCCATGGCGGGCCATGCCCGCGTGGACGGAGCCTTCCTCGACCGGTTCCCCAAGCTCGAGATCGTGTCGAGCTTCGGCGTCGGCTACGACCACATCGACGCCGCCGAGGCCGGACGGCGCGGCGTGATGGTCACCAACACGCCCGACGTGCTGACGGACGAGGTCGCGGACCTCGCCATCGGCCTGCTCCTCTCCACGCTGCGCCACCTGCCCCAGGTCGATCGCTATCTCCGGGCGGGCAAGTGGCTCGAGAAGCCCTACCCGCTCACGCCGACGCTGCGCGGGCGGCGGATCGGCATCCTGGGCCTCGGCCGCATCGGCAAGGCGGTCGCGCGGCGGCTCGAGGGCTTCGGCGTCGAGATCGCCTATCACGGCCGCTCGAAGCAGGAGGGCGTGCCCTATCGCTACTACCCGACGCTCGTCGACATGGCGCGCGACGTCCACGTGCTCCTGTCCGTGGCGCCGGGCGGCGCGGAGACGGACCGGATGATCGACGCCACGGTCCTGCAGGCGCTGGGGCCGGACGGCGTGCTCATCAACGTCGGCCGCGGCACGGTGGTCGACGAGCCGGCCCTCGTCGAGGCACTGCGCGCGAAGACCATCCTGTCCGCCGGCCTCGACGTCTTCGCGGACGAGCCGCGGGTGCCGCAGGCGCTGATCGACATGGACCACATCGTGCTCCTGCCGCATGTCGGCTCCGCCTCCGTCGAGACGCGCCGGGCCATGGGCCAGCTCGTGGTCGACAACCTCGCCTCCTGGTTCGACGGCAAGGGCCCGCTCACGCCCGTCGCCGAGACGCCCGTCCGGCGCTGACGGTCCGGCCTCCGTCACCGTGCCGCGTTGCGCCGCGGCACGGCCGCTCCGATCTCTCCGGCGGGAGAGGCGCATGGATCGACGGAGCATGATGACGGGAGCCGCGGCGACCGGCCTCGCGGGCGCGGCCCGGGCCGATGACGGCCCGGCCGGCTTCGACAGGGGCGGCGTCCGGATCGCGGTCGAATGGTTCGCGGCCGCGGGCGGCGGCCCGGCGCCCGCCGTGCTGCTGCTGCACGGGGCCGACGGCCTCACGTATGCCGAAAGGTATCGCCTCGCGGCGGGCCTCGTCGCGGGATCGGGCTACCACGTCGCCCTGCCGCACTACCTCGACCGCACGGGCGAGCGCCGGGTCTCCTATGCCACGCTGCGCGAGCGCTATCCGCTCTGGGCCGGCACGGTGCGGGACGCGCTCGGCTGGCTCGGCCGGCAGCCGGGCGTGGATCCGGGCCGGCTCGGCCTCGTCGGCATCTCGCTCGGCGCGGCCCTGTCGCTGACGGTCGCTGCGGGGGACCCGCGCGTGAAGGCGGTCGTGGACACGTCGGGCCCCCTGCCGGAGGGCCTGGAGGGGCGCCTGCCCCCGACCCTGATCCTGCACGGCGACGCGGACCGCATCGTGCCGGTCTCCAACGCGCGCGCCATCGCGCGCCTCCTGGCGGACGCGGGCACGCCGCACGAGATCCAGGTCTATCCGGGCCAGGGCCACGTCCTGACGGGCCCGGCCCAGTTCGACGCCGCGACGCGGATCGCGGCCTTTCTCGGCCGCCACCTGCGCGGCGCGTGAGCGGCTAGTCGCCGGCCGTGCCGCTCCCCTTGGCCGGCTCGAAGCCGAGGAGATGGCCGGCGCGGTCGCGCTTCGCGGCGAGGTAGAGCCGGTTCTCGGCCGTCACGCGGGCCGGGGCGCGCTGGTGCGACACGACCTGCAGGCCGGCCCGCTCGAGGGCCGCGATCTTGTCCGGGTTGTTGGTGATGAGCCGGACCCGCTCGACGCCCAGGCCGCGCAGCATGGCGGCCGCGAAGTCGAACCGGCGCTGGTCGGGCCCGAAGCCCAGCATCTCGTCGGCGTCGTAGGTGTCGTAGCCCTGCGATTGCAGCTTGTAGGCCCGGATCTTGTTCGCGATCCCGTTCCCGCGCCCCTCCTGGTCGAGGTAGAGCAGGACGCCGCCGCCGTTCTCCGCCATGGTGCGGACCGACAGGCGCAGCTGGTCGCCGCAATCGCATTTCAGGCTGCCGAACAGGTCGCCCGTGAGGCAGGCGGAGTGGAGCCGCACGAGCACGGGCTCCGCGAGGTCCGGCCGGCCCACGATCACGGCGACCTGGTCGCGCAGTCCCTCGCCGCCGCGGAACACGACGAACTCGGTCTCGGGCGCCTCCTCGAGCGGCACCGGCGCCCGGCCCACGATGGCGAGCTCGCGCACCTGCCGGTCGCGATAGGTGCGGATCGCCTCGCTCGTCACCCGCAGGATGGAGCCGTCCGCCTCCACGGCGCGCCCCAGCGGCACCACGACGACGGCCGGCAGCGCCAGGGCCAGCCGGGCGAGTTCCAGCGCGTCCTCGTCGAGATCCGTCGTCGCCCGCACGGGCGCGTCGATGCGGGCGTCCAGCGTGAAGGCGAGCGACTGGACCCGCGCGTGGTCGACCACCGGCAGCGCGACCGCGCCGTTCTCGCGCCGGTCGAGACCGAGGCGGCGGAGGCGCGCCGCCGGCAGGACGAGCCGCGCCCCGTGGCCCCGCACGGCGTCGAGCCGGCCCGCGGTCTCGGGCCCGAGATCCTCCACGCCCTGGACGAGCGCGGTCGCGTCGCCCGCGTCCAGGAGGACGGGCCGCGCCATCCGCATCTCGGCGATGGCGCGTTCGACGGAGGTCCGCTCGAAGCTGTCGGACAGGCTGAGGGTGACACGCATGGAACGAGAACCGGTTCGGCCCGGGATATGGAGGCTGGGGGCTCGCCGGGCAAACGGCTCCTGGCATTCTCGTTAGCAACCGCGACGTCGTCTTCCTGAGGACCTCGCAGAGGGCGTCTCGAAGGACGCACAATGGTCGCCCGTGCTTCGAGACGCCGCGTGCCGCGGTCCTCAGCAGGACGAGCCGCGGCGCAGTCGGGCGTGCGTCAATATCCGCGTTCGGAGCTCACCCCTCCGGCCGCATGACGGCCTCGATGACGGCGCGCGTCTCGGCGGAGAGCGGCAGGGGGCGGCGGGTCGCGCCGTCCATGGAGACGGTGACGGCCTCGGAGGTCGCGACGAGGCGGCCGTCGGCGCCGAAGAGCGCCTGCCCGAACGCGACGGAGGTGCGGCCGATGCGGGGGATCCAGGTCGCGATCCGCACCCGGCCCGGATAGTGGAGCTCCGCCTTGAAGTCGATGGCGACGCGGGCCAGCACGAAATAGGACCCCGCCGGCCGCGTCGGCTTCAGCCGGTGGTGCAGGAGGTTCACGCGGCCGGACTCGCAGAACACCGCGAAGGTCGCGTTGTTGACGTGGCCGTTCTGGTCCGTGTCCGAGAAGCGCAGCACGTCCTCGTTCCAGACGATGCGCGGGTCGGCCTCGCAGGCGGCGAGGTCCGGGGCGACGGGGCGGGGCGCGTCAGGCAAGGGTCTCGGTCCCGCACCATTCGGCCACGAACAGCGCCATGGCGCCCGTGACCCGCTTCAGGGAGGCGAGGCCCACGGCCTCGTCGTAGCCGTGGATGCCCTTGCTCGTCGGGCCGTAGCAGAGCGACGGCACCCGGTCGTAGAGCGCGTAGACGCGGCTATCGAGATAGGCCGGCGTGATGAAGGTCTCGAGCGGCGTGCCGGTGGCGCTCCGATGCGCCTCGCCGAGCACCCGCTCGGCCTCAGAGCCGGGCTCGAGCACGAAGCCCTCCGTGAAGAAGCCCGGGAAGGTGACGCGCGGCGGGTTGTTCGCCAGGAACCGGTCGGACCGGGCGAAGTCGCGCACGACCGCCTCGATGGCGGCGGCGGCCTCCCGGGCCGTCTGGCCGGGATAGATGGCGATGCGGCACTGGAGCCTGCACCAGGCCGGCACGGAGGACGCCCAGTCGCCGCCCTCGATCCGGCCGACGATCAGGTTGATCGGGTGCTCCTCGTCGCCGAAATGGGCGTGCTCGCCCTTCTCGGCGTTCCAGCGCGTCTCGAGCTCGCGCAGCGCGCCGACGACCCGGTAGGCCGCGTCGATCGCGTTCTGGCCCGATCCCATCTCGCGCACGTGGACGGGCACGCCGCGCACCTCGACGTCGAACCAGAGCACGCCGCAATTCGCCCGGACGAGCCGTTCGGCCTCGGGCTCCGGGATGAGGACCGCGTCGGCCCGGTAGCCGCGCAGATGCGTCATGAGGGCCCCGTTGCCGGTCGATTCCTCCTCGACGACGGACTGGACCGTCACGGTCGCGGCCGGCTGCAGGCCGATCCGGCGCAGCGCGTCCAGGCAGGCGAGCATGGCGGCGTGGCCGGCCTTCATGTCCGCGCCGCCGCGGCCGTACAGCCAGTCGCCCTCGATCGCGGGCTCGAAGGGCGGACGCGTCCACATGTCGGCCGGCCCCGGCGGCACGACGTCGACATGCGATTGCAGGATCAGCGACCGGCCCCGCTCGTCGCGCGGCCGGTGGATGCCGACCACGATCGGCGCCTCCGAATGCGCGGGCGAGAAGGGCGACCCGCCCGGATGGGCGGCGATCGCCGCCTCGTCCATGCCGAAGCGGTCCATGGCGAGGCCGCGATCCTTGAACAGCCGGAAGACGTGGTCCTGGATCGCCTGCTCGTCGCCGCGGGTGGACGGGAAGCGGATCAGGTCGCGGGTCGCGTCGACCTGGGCGGCGAAGCCCTCCTCGACGGAGGCCAGGATGCGGTCGCGGAGGGATGGATCGAGAGGCATCGGGTCCCTATGGCTGGCGGGTGCGGCGGAGAGCCTTCCCATGACCGGGGCCGATCGAACAAGCCCGCCCGGCACGGGATCGGCCGGGCCGGAGAGCGCGTGGGACCGTCTCGGGACGGCCCTGAACCTGCGCCGCGTCCGGCTCTGGAGCGGGCTCGTCCTGTTCGCCTACGTCGTCGCGCATCTCGCGAACCACGCCGTCGGCAACGTCTCGCTCGCCGCCATGGAGGCCGTGCTGGACGCCGTCACGGCCTTCTGGCGTTTTCCGCCCATCGCCTGGCTGCTCTACGGCGCGCTGCTGGCCCATCTCGGCCTGGCGATCTGGACCCTGTACGCGCGTCCGCGGTTCCGGCCGGGCCTGGCCGAGGCGCTGCAGCTCGGGCTCGGCCTGTCGCTGCCGCTCCTCCTCGTCGGCCACGTCGTCGGCACGAAGGTCGCCTCGGCGCTCTACGCGGACCACCCGACCTATCCGGGGCAGCTCCACTTCTTCTTCGTGGTCTCGCCCGCCGCCGGCGTCCAGCAGGCGCTGGCGCTCGTGGTCGCCTGGACCCACGGCTGCCTCGGGATCTGGCAATGGCTCCGGCTGAAGCCGTGGTACCGCCGGGCGGCCCCGCTGCTGCTCGCGGCGGCCGTCCTGCTTCCGACCGTGTCGCTGCTCGGCTTCCTGCAGGCCGGCCGCGAGGTGCGGGCGCTGGCCGCGAAGCCGGACTGGCTCGCCGCCACCCTGGCGGAATCCGGCGCGGCCGGGGCCGACGCGGCCGAGCGGATCGCGCGGCTGGAGGGGGTCCAGTCCCTCGTCCTCGCCGTCTTCGGATCGGCGATCCTCCTCGCGCTCGCCGGCCGCCTCGTCCGGCACGGCGTGGCGCGCCGGCAGGGCTTCATCCGCGTGACCTATGCCGACGGCAAGGCCGGGCAGGTTCCGCGCGGGCTCACGGTGCTGGAGGCGAGCCGCATCCTGCGGGTCCCGCACGCCGCGATCTGCGGCGGCCGCGGGCGCTGCTCCACGTGCCGGGTGCGCGTGTTCGGCGAGCCGGGACGGCTGCCCGCGCCGCTGCTCGCCGAGCGCGCGGTGCTCGACCGCGTGGGCGCCGGCCCGCAGGTCCGTCTCGCCTGCCAGCTGCGGCCGGAGGCCGACATCCGGGTCGCGCCCCTGATCCCGCCCGCGGCCGCCTTCGCGGAGGCGCGCCGGCAGGCCCAGGGCTCCGGGGAGGAGCGGGTCGTCGTCGCCTTCTTCGTCGACATGCGGGGCTCGACCCGCCTCGCCGAGGAGCGGCTGCCGTTCGACACCGTCTTCCTCATCAACCGCTTCCTGGAGGCGGTCGCCCGCGCCGTGGACCGCGAGGGCGGCCAGCCGAACCAGTTCCTGGGCGACGGCATGATGGCGCTGTTCGGGCTCGCGACCCCGCCCGAGGCGGCGGCGCGGGCCGCGCTCGCGGCGGTCGCGGCCGTCGGCCGCGAGATCGCGGCCCTGAACGAGATGCTGCGCCACGACATGCCGGAGCCAATCCGCTTCGGCATCGGCGTCGCGGCGGGCACGGCCGTGCTCGGCGAGATCGGCGGCCACGCGACCGGGCACCGCGTCTACACGGCGATCGGCGACCCCGTGAACGTGGCGGCGCGCCTCCAGGGGCTCACGAAGCGCAACGGCGTGGAGGCGCTGGTCGCCGCCTCCGTCTACGCGACGGCGTCCGTCGCGCCGCCGAACGCCGCGACGGCGGTCGCGCTCGACGGCCGCGACGCGCCGATCGAGGCCCACGCGATCCGCCACGCCGCGGAGATCGTCCGGGCCTGACGGGGTCGCGGCTCCTCCCCGCGCGGTTCACCATGGCGGCCGGTCGGTCGCTCCGCCCGTTTGCATAATGCGCATGGAATGCGCATGCGGATGGCCCGTGCCCGTGTCCCCCGCTGTCGCCATGATCATCGACCCCGCCCTCGCCGAGGCCGCAAAGGTCTCCGCCGCCTGGCCCTTCGAGGAGGCCCGCAAGCTCGTCGCCCGGATCGAAGCGACGGCCAAGGCCGAGGTGCTGTTCGAGACGGGCTACGGCCCCTCGGGCCTGCCGCATATCGGCACCTTCGGCGAGGT